>NZ_JBHTJA010000038.1:0-61166 GCF_042675525.1 Actinomadura sediminis | reverse complement strand
CGCGCGGCGGCGTCGCGGCGCGGGTTCGCGGCGATCCGCCCGGCGAGCTCGCCGGCGACCTCCCGCGCCGACCGGATCAGCAGCGAGCGGTCCAGCCGGCCGCCCCAGCGGCCCGCGAGCAGGTCGGCGCCCTTGGGGTCGAGCGCGAGCCCGCCGAGGACGGTGACGGGCGGCGCGGGCGGGCCGGGTGCGCCGGGCGCGGCGGGCGCGTGGGACGCGCCCGCGCCGGCGACGATGCGGTCGACCTCGGCGATCGAGCCGCGGAAGTCGCGGGGGTCGGCGAGCACGAGCACCCCGAGCGGCGGGCCGCCGCGCAGCTCGCCGCCCAGCGCGGACACGCGTTCGCGCAGGTGCGCGACCTGTTCGAGGGTCGCGCGGGTGAGCAGGACGACGAGGTCGGCCTCGCGCAGCAGGTCGGTCAGCGGGGACCCGGCGCCGAGCCGCCCGCAGTCGACGATGACGTCCACGGGGTCTAGCCCGGCGAACGCCCGCCCGAGCGGCCCCCACAGCCACGTCATGGCCTGCGCCTGCTCGGCGTTGGTGACCCCGACGAGCACGTCGAGGCCGCCGACGAGCCGCTGGCAGTGCTCGGCGATCTGGTCGGGGCGCAGCCCGCGCCGGGCGGTCGCGGCGAGGCTGAGCAGCCCCCGCGACGGGTTGAGGATGCCGCCTTCGCCGGAGTCCTCGGCGGCGGGCAGCCGGTACACGAGGTCGCCGCCCGCCTGGTCGCACTCGGCGACCAGCACCGGGCGCGGCCACACGGCGCCGAGGGCGACGGCCGCCGTGGTGACGCCGGGCGCCCCCTTGTCGGCCGCGAGCGCGATGACGGCCACGATCAGTTCCCGCCCGTGCCGGGCGTCCGCGCGCCGCCGGACGGCTGCCCGCCCTGCGGCGGCGCCCCCTGTGTCGGCGCCCCCTGTGTCGGCGTGCCCTGTGTCGGCGTCCCCTGTCCGGGGCCGCCCCGCGCCTGGCCGCTGCCGGGCGTCTCCGCCGCGGGCGGCGGGGACGCGCCGCCGGACTTCGTCTCGGTCCCGGGCGGGATCAGCGCGATCGCGACGGCCCCGGCGGACGCGGCGGTCGCGACGTCCGCGGCGTCGCCCGGCGGGACCGCGACGTCCACGGTCGTCAGGCCGGCGCTGAGCCGTTCGCCGGCGATGGTGTCGCCGCCGCCGCCCGCGCCGACGCCGACCACGATCGCGTCGGCGGCCAGGACGGTCCCCGGCCGGGCGGCGCCCTCCTCGCCGCCGACCGCGTACACCGTGACGTGCTTGCCCTCCACGACACCGCCCACCGGGAGCTGCCCCGGTTTGAGCGCGAGCCCGACGACGAGACGTCCGGACGCGGCGTCGTTCGTGGGGCTGATCATCGCGTTGGTGAGCAGCGTTCCCTCCACCAGCGGGACGGTCGCGTAGTGCTCCGTCACCGCGGCCGCCTCGGACCAGCTCAGGTACTCGATGCCGGTGTCGCCGATCGGCACCTCCCGCAGCGCGGCCTCGGGGATCCGCTGCCCGGCCGCGACCGGCTGCGCGACCACGATCGCCGACACCCGGTCGCCGCTGGCCACCACGAGGTAGGCACTGGCGAGCGCGCCGCCGAGGATCAGCAGGACCGCGAGCGCCGCCAGCGCGGGCTTGCGCTCCCGCGGCGGCGTGGGGAGCCGCTGCCCGCCGGAGGCGCCGAGCCCGGAACGGCCGAGCCCGGGCGCGCCGCCGGTGGGTGCGCCCCCGAGGGGTGCGCCGCCGGAGGGGGCGCCGGACGGGCCTCCGGCGGCGGTCGACTGGTTGGCCTTCATGGCGCTGCCCACGCGCTCCTTCCCGCCCCGCCGCGGCCCCGCCTCACGGGTCCGCGCGCAACATCGAGCGATCCATGCTCGCGGGGGCGGCGTCGCCGCGTCAATGGATTCGCCGAGGCCGTGCACGCGGAACCGGCGATCGACCGCGATGACCAGGGATTTCTCCAGACACTTCCACACTTACCGGCAGTCACATACGTCGCCAGATTCCCACGGGCCGCCCGCCGGGACCGTGGGCGGCCCACCGGGATCGCCCTGCGGGCGGGCCCGCCCGCGCCCGGGCGCGCGCCTTTCCGGTGTCCACGGCAGGCGTATCGGCACTAAATGGCTTGGTGACGGAAAACGGCGATTGCGGCGTCGAAACCGTGCGGCTAACGGCAGACCGGGGCGCGAATCGTTTGCCCGTCGCGAAAGGCCCACACCTTCCCATCGTGGAAAGCGCCGACCGGGCCACCGCGGAGTCGGCCGTCAGGACGCCGCGAGGCCGACGAGGCGCCCGAGGAGCACCATCGAGTGGTCGAAGTAGGCGGCGCCGTCCTCGATCGTGTTGTTGAACGTGCCGAACAACTCGAAGCTCACCGTCCCGAACAGGCCCGACCACGCGGTGACGGCCCGCGCGGCGATGTCGTCCGGCACGTCCAGGCCCACGCCCTCGCGGACCCGGCCCATGTCGGCGGCGAGCGCGGCCGGCGCGGGCGGGCACGGGCCGAGCGGGTCGAGCGCGCCCGCCGCGTGCGCCTCGGTGACGATCCGGGCGTACACGCGCGTGTCGCGGACGGCCGCCGCGACGGTGTCCTGCGGCGCCCGGTAGCCCGGGACGGGCGACCCGTACAGCAGCGCGAACTCGTGCGGATGCGCGAGCGCCCACGCGCGGACGGCCCGGCACACGGCGAGCCACCGCTCCCCGAACGCGTCCGGCCGCTCGCCGCGCACGACGTCGTCGGCCCGTTCGACGGCCGCGCCGATCGCGTTGTACCCATCGACGATCAGGGCCGTCAGGAGATCGTCGCGGCTGGGGAAGTACCGGTAGATCGCCGACGACACCATCCCCATCTCGCGGGCGACCGCGCGCAGCGACAGCCCCGCCGCCCCGGCCGACGCGAGCTGCCGCCGGGCGATATCGGTGATCTCCGCGATCAGTTCCGCCCGAACCCGTTCCCGTGCCGTCCGTCCAGCGCTCATGCCGCGAGGCTAGCAGAGCGCCGCAACAAAACAAGAGCATCGCTCTTGACGAACGGTGCACTCGTGGGAGAGCATTGCTCTCAGAACGGAACACCGATTCCAAGGGAGACGCCGATGGCCGGCACGCCGAGCCCGGGCGGCGCGAACGGTAGGCAGCGCGAGCAGTAGGCAACGCGAGCAGCAGGCAACAGCGAAACAGATAGGGCGCGTGGTTCGTCGACGCGAACCCGCATGATCATTGAGACGACACTCACAAGGAGAAGGACCATGGGCAAGCACGTGATCGCCGGGGCGGGGCAGGTCGGGGCGCACCTCGCCGAGCGGCTGCTGGAGAGTGGACACGACGTCGTCGTCGTGACGCGCTCGGGCTCGGGCCCGGAGGGCGTCGAGAAGGTCGCCGCGGACGTGGCCGACCGCGAGCGGCTGGCGTCGGTCGCGAGGGGCGCGGACGCGATCTACAACTGCGTGAACCCGCCGTACCCCCGGTGGGCGCGGGACTGGCCGCCGATGGCCGCGGCGTTCCTCCACGCGGCCGAGAAGAGCGGGGCCGTGCTCGTCACGCTCGGGAACCTGTACGGGTACGGGCCGGTGGACGGCCCGATGACCGAGGACCTGCCGCTCGCCGCCACCGGGACGAAGGGCCGGGTCCGGGCGAAGATGTGGCAGGACATGCTGGCCGCGCACGAGGCCGGGCGGGTGCGGGTCACCGAGCTGCGCGGGTCCGACTACTACGGGCCGGGCAGCACCGACCAGGCGTACCTGGGCGAGGTGCGGTTCGTGAAGCCGCTGCTCGCGGGCAAGCGGGTGATGTTCCTGAGCGACCCGTCGATCCCGCACGCGTGGACCTACCTCCCGGACGTCGCCGAGGCCCTGGCGATCGCCGGGACGGACGAGCGCGCGTGGGGCCGCCCGTGGCACGTGCCGACCGCGCCGGCGGTGTCCGCGCTGGCCGCCGCCGAGCGGCTGTGCGAGATCGCGGGGGCGCCGAAGCCGCGCATCTCCCGGGTCCCGCGCCCGGTGTTCAACGCGATCGGGACGGTCAGTCCGTTCGTGCGCGAATTGCGGGAGACGCGCTACCAGTTCGACAGGCCGTACATCCTGGACTCGTCCGCCTTCGAAGGTACTTTCGGGATGAAGCCCACCTCGCTGGACGACGCGCTGAAGGAGATCGTCCAGGCGAGGTGAAATCCGGCCGTCCCGTTCACCGAATGGGCGCGACCGGAAATGCTCTCCCGGTTCGCCCGTCCTCCGCGTCCGGCCCTGCCGGGAAGTGCTCGTTAATTAAGCTGTCCCGGACGGCTGCGCCGCGCACGGGAAACGGCGCACGATGGAGGGGCTTCGATGCGGATCTCGTTCACGGCGCTGACCGGCGGCGGGCCACGGGACGTCGTGGTCAACGTCGACGCGGACGCCACCGTGGACGGGGTCGCCCGGTCCCTCGCGGCGGCGCTGGAGGGGCGCGCGCAGCAGGCTTCCGTGACGGCGCCGACGCCGCGCCTCTCCAAGGACGCGCTGCAGCGCACCGGCGGCACCGCCCCGCAGGCGGAGCGGCGGGCGCTGTGGGTGGACGGGCGGATGCTCGACCCGCAGGCCCGCGCGGTGAAGGAGCTCCGGGACGGCGCGGTGGTGGCGGTCGAGCGGACGGGCGCGGCCGCGACCGTGGTGGCGGAGCCGTCCGGGCTGGCCGAGGTGCGCGTGGTGGGCGGGCCGGCGGCCGGGAAGGTGCACCGGCTGGGGCTGGGCGAGTGCACGCTGGGGTCCGGCGACGATGTGGACGTGCGGCTGGACGACCCGGCGGTGCGGCCGCGGGCGCTGCGGGTGACGGTCGCGCCGGACGGCGTGCGGGTGGCGCCGGTCGCGCCGGGCGCGGAGCTCGACGGCGCGCCGCTGGAGGAGCCCGCGACGTGGGCGACCGGCGGGATGCTGTCGGTCGGCGCGAGCGTGCTGACGCTGGCGCCCGGGGCGGCGCCGGACACGCACCTGGAGCCGCTGCCCGAGGGCGGCATGGCGTTCAACCGGCCGCCCCGGCTGGCCCCGGCGCGGCGCGCCCGGCGGCTGGAGGTGCCGCGGCGGCCGGAGCGCAACCCGCGGGAGCGGCTGCGGCTGTTCGGTGCGCTGCTGTTCTCGGCGTTCGGCCTGGTCATGGCGTTCGCGCTGGGCCAGTGGTGGTGGGCGCTGTTCGCGCTGGCGTGGCCGCTGATGACGATCGGCGAGTGGGTCGGCGACCGGTTGCACGGCCGCAAGTCGTACAAGAAGGCGCTGCGGGAGTACCACGACAAGGCGGGACGTTTCGACGGCGAGCTGGAGCGGCTGCGGCGGGCGGACGAGGACGAGCGCCGCGCCCTGCACCCGGACCCCGCCGAGGTCCTGCTCACCGCGACCGGCCCCCGGCGGCGGCTGTGGGAGCGGCGCCGCGACGACCCGGACGTCCTCCACCTGCGGGTCGGGCTCGCCGACCTGCCGGCGCGGGTCGAACTCGTCGACGGCGGGGCGGGCGACGGCGCGCCGGTGCCGGCGCCGGTGGCGCGGCAGGTGCCGGTGGCGCTGCCGCTGGCGGACGTCGGCGTGCTGGGCCTCACCGGTCCGCGGCCCGCGTCGCGGGCGCTGGCCCGCTGGCTGGTCGGGCAGGCCGCGGCCCTGCACAGCCCCCGCGACCTGGCGATCGTCGTGCTGTCGGCCGAGCCGGACGCGGCCGACGAGTGGAACTGGGTGCGCTGGCTGCCGCACTGCGCGCCGCGCGAGGACGAGGACTGCACCGCGCTCGTCGGCACCGACCAGTCGTCCATCGCGCACCGCATCACCGAGCTGGCCATGCGCGTGACCGAGCGGCGGCGCGCGTCCCAGGCCGAGTCCCAGTTCCTGGGCGGGCAGGCGAAGCCCGCTGACTCGGTCCCCTACAACATCCTGATCGTCCTGGACGGGGCGCGCGCGCTGAGGCGGGTCCCGGGCATGCCCATGCTGCTGTCGCGCGGTGCGGAGTACGGCCTTTACGCGATCTGCATCGACGACGAGGAACGGCTCCTCCCCGAGGAATGCGGCGCCGTCGCGTCCTGGGACCCGCAGTACCCGGCCGTCGTCCACCTCCAGGGGCAAAACCTCGACGCGGTGGGTCCCGTGCTCGCCGACCAGGTCTCCCCGGCCTGGACGGACCGGGTGGCGCGCGCCCTCGCGCCCGTCCGGGACGTGTCCAGGGAGGACGCCGAGGAGTCCCTCCCCGCGAACGTGCGGCTGCTCGACCTGCTGGGCATGCCCGACCCCACCGCCGAAGCCGTCCTGCGGGCCTGGACGCGGACCGGCGGGCGGACGACCCGCGTCCCGATCGGCGTCGGCTCCGGCGGGGCCGGGCCCGGACGGGCGGGCCGCGAACCGTACGAGATCGACCTGCGCGCGGACGGCCCGCACGGGCTGATCGCGGGGACGACCGGCGCCGGGAAGTCCGAGCTGCTGCAGACGCTCATCGCGTCGCTCGCCGTCGCCAACCG
This sequence comes from Actinomadura sediminis, assembly GCF_042675525.1. Lineage (NCBI taxonomy): Bacteria > Bacillati > Actinomycetota > Actinomycetes > Streptosporangiales > Thermomonosporaceae > Actinomadura > Actinomadura sediminis. The sequence continues at coordinate 54,710 of NZ_JBHTJA010000038.1, read as the reverse complement.
CCCGGACGAGATGACGTTCGTGCTGATCGACTACAAGGGCGGCTCGGCGTTCGCCGAGTGCGCGAAGCTGCCGCACACGGTCGGGATGGTCACCGACCTGGACGGCCACGCGACGGAACGCGCGCTGGAGTCGCTCGCCGCCGAGCTGCGGCGCCGCGAGGAACTCCTCCTCGCCGCCGGGGCGAAGGACATCGACGACTACATCGACGGGCGCACGCCCGCGTCCCCGCCGATGCCGCGGCTCGTCCTGGTCATCGACGAGTTCGCCGCGATGGTCGAGGAGCTGCCCGACTTCGTCGCCGGGCTCGTCGACATCGGCCGCCGGGGCCGCTCCCTCGGCGTCCACCTGATCCTCGCGACGCAGCGGCCCGCCGGGGTCGTCACCGCGGACATGCGGGCGAACACGAACCTGCGGATCGCGCTGCGGGTGACCGGCGCCGACGACTCCACCGACGTGCTCGACTCGGCCGACGCCGTGCAGATCCCGAAGTCGCTGCCGGGCCGCTGCTACGTCCGGTCGGGCGCGGCGGCGCCGCACGCCGTGCAGTCCGCCCGGATCGGCGGGCGCCGGCCCGGCACGGCCGCGCGCCGCACGACCGTCCTGCCGCTCCCCTGGCAGGGCCTCGGGCACCCGCCGCCCGCGCCCCGCGAGGCCCCCGACGACGCCGCCGCCGTCACCGACCTGGCCGTCCTGGTGCAGGCCGTGGACGAGGCCGCGCGGCGCGCCGGGATCGCGCGGCAGCCGTCGCCGTGGCTGAACCCGCTGCCCGAGCGGGTCCGGCTGACGCCCAGGACGGCGGCGGGCGGGTCGGTCGTGGACGTCCCGCCGATCGCGTTCGGCATCACCGACCTGCCGGCCGTCCAGTCGCGGGAGGAACTGGCGCTCGACCTGGCGTCCGGCGGCCACCTGTACCTCGCGGGCGCGGCCCAGTCGGGACGCTCCACGGCGCTCCGCACGATCGCGGGATCCCTCGCGGGGGCGTGCTCGCCGTTCGACGCGCACCTGTACGCGGTCGACTGCGGCGCGAACGCCCTCCTGCCCCTGGTGGCGCTGCCGCACTGCGGCGCCGTCGTCACCCGCGACCAGCTCGACCGCTGCGAACGGCTGATCACCGCGCTGTCGGCCGAGGTCGCGCGGCGCCAGCAGATGTTCGCCGAGGCCGGGTTCGCGTCGCTGCCCGAGCAGCGCGCCGCCGTCGCCGCCACCGACCGGCTGCCCTGGATGGTGCTGCTCCTCGACCGCTGGGAGGGGTTCCTCGGCGCGTTCGAGCACTACGACTACGGCCGGCTCGTGGACCAGATCCTCCGGCTGCTGCGGGAGGGCGCCGCGGTCGGCCTGCGCGCCGTGTTCACCGGCGACCGCACCGGCCTGTCCGGGCAGATCTCCACCGTGTTCGACCGGCGGCTGATCCTGCGGATGGCCGACCCGAACGACTACGGCTACGCGGGCCTGCAGGACCGGCACGTCCCCGCCGCCATGCCGCCCGGCCGCGCCCTGGAGGCCACCGTGCCCGGCGCGCCGCCGCGCGAGTCGCAGATCGGGCTGCTCGGCGACGACCCGTCCGGGACCGCGCAGGTCGCGGCCCTGCAGGAGATCGCGCGCGGCTGCGTCGCCCGGTACGGGCGGCTGCCGCGCCGCCGCCGCCCGCTGCACGTGGACGAGCTGCCGGTGCGGGTCACCTACCGGGAGGCGATGGCGCTGGACGCCGAGTTCCTCGCGCCGTCCGCGCTGTGGGCGCTCGTCGGCGTCGGCGGCGACACCCTCGCGCCCGTCGGGATCGACCTGCTGAACGAGGGCCCCGGGTTCGCGGTCGCCGGGCCGCCGCGCTCCGGCCGCTCGACGACGCTCCGCACGATCGTCCATTCGCTGCTGGACCCGGCGGTCGGCGGCGGGCTCGTCCCGGTCGTGCTGGTGACGCCGCGCCGGTCGCCGCTGCGGCTGCTGTCGGGACGTCCGGGCGTGCTCGGCGTCCTCGCGTCCGGCGCGGACGCGGGCGACCTGGAGGCGGCGATCGGCGACGAGCACCGGTACGTCGTGGTCGTGGACGACGCCGAGCTGCTGGACGAGACGGACCTCGACGACGCGCTGTGCGACGTCCTGCGGACGGCGCGGGACGGCGAGCACGCGGTCGTCATCGGCGGCACGACCACCGATTTGGGGCGCGGCTACCGGGGGTTCCTGGCGGACGCGCGGCGCTCGCGGTCGGGCGTCCTGCTGTCGATCGAGTCCCCGGACGACGGCGACCTGTTCGGCCTCCGGCTGCCCCGCAACGCGCCCCTCGCCGGCCCGAGCGGCCGCGGCCTGTTCGTCGCCACCGGCACGGCCACGCAGATCCAGGTGGCCCTGCCGCCGCCGGTCGCGGGCGACTAGCCGCGGCCGGCGGCGGGCTCCGGGTCGTCCGGCCCGGGGCCGGTCCGGGCGCGGAAGGTGCGGCGGTAGGTGTCGGGGGGCACGCCGACCGTGCGGTTGAAGTGGCGGCGCAGCGTCGTGGCGGTGCCCATGCCCACGGCCGCCGCGATGGCGTCGACGCCGTCGTCGGTCCGTTCCAGCAGTTCCTGGGCGCGGCGGATCCGCTGGACGAGCAGCCATTGCAGCGGGGTCGTCCCGGTCACCGCCCGGAAATGGCGGCCCAGGTGGCGGGTGCTCATCCCCGCCCGGCGGGCCAGGTCCTCCACCGTCAGGGGCCGGTCGAGCCGCTCGACGATCCAGGGGAGCAGGGCGGCGAGCGGGTGGTCGTCCCGGTCGGGCACCGGGGCGGTGACGAACTGCGCCTGGCCGCCGTCCCGGTGCGGCGGCACGACCAGGCGGCGGGCGACGGCGTTGGCGATCGACGAGCCGTGGTCGAGGCGGACGAGGTGCAGGCACAGGTCCATGGCGGCGGCCTTGCCCGCCGACGTGAGCACGCCGCCGTTGTCCACGTAGAGGACGTCCGGGTCGACCTCGACCCGCGGGTGGCGGGCGGCGAGGGCCGCGGTGTGCGCCCAGTGCGTGGTGGCGCGCCGCCCGTCCAGCAGGCCCGCCGCGGCGAGGACGAACGCGCCCGTGCAGAGGGACACCACGCGCGCGCCCGCCTCGTGGGCCGCGCGCACCGCGTCGACCAGCCCGGCGGGCGGGGGCGCGTCGACGTCGGCCCAGCCGGGGACGATCACGGTGCCCGCGTCCCCGAGCCGCTCGAACCCCGCGTCGGGCTCCAGCAGGAACCGGCCGACCCGGACGGCGGCCGGTCCGCAGACGGTGACGTCGTACCAGGGGACGGTCACGCTCGCCGGGGCGGAGCCGAAGACCTCGTACGCCAGGGACAGTTCGAAGTGCAGCATCCCGTCCGTGACGGCCAGCGCGACAGTTCGCATGTCCGGAATTGTATGCATCATGGCGTTCCGGACACTCACGGCCGGACAGTCCCCGCTGCCAGGATTTCCGCAGTCGATCGGTCCGAGGACGGGAGAGTCACATGGGGTCGGGTCAGCGGGTGGCGGTGTACGGCGCTTACGGGCACACCGGACGGTTCGTGGTGGCGGAACTGCGGGAGCGCGGGTTCGTCCCGGTGCTCTCCGGCCGCGACGCCGGCAGGCTCCGGGCGGCGGCCTCCGAGTCCGGGCTGGAGGCCCGCCCCGCGCCGGTCGACGACCCGGCCGCGCTCGACCGCGCGCTGGCCGGCGCGGCGGCCGTGATCAACTGCGCCGGGCCGTTCGCCGCGACGGCCGCTCCCGTGATCGAGGCGGCGCTGCGGGCCGGGATCCCGTACGTGGACGTGGCGGCGGAGATCGAGGCCAACGCCGACACGTTCGCGCACTTCGCCGACCGCGCCCGCGCAGCGGAGACGGTGATCGTCCCCGCGATGGCCTTCTTCGGCGGCCTGGGCGACCTGCTGGCCACGGCGGCGATGGGCGGCTGGACGGCGGCCGACGAGGTGCACGTCGCGTACGGGCTGGACGGCTGGCACCCCACGGAGGGGACGCGCGTCTCGGGCCGGGTCTCCCGGGAACGGCGGGACGGCAGGCGCGTCCGCTACGCGAACGGGCGGCTGGAGTACCGGACGGACGCGCCGCCCACCGTGAAGTGGACCTTCCCCGATCCGATGGGCCCGCGGGAGGTCGTCGGGGAGTTCACGATGGCCGACGTGATCACGATTCCGAGCCATCTGGCCGTCCCCGAGGTGCGCACCTACATGGCGGTCGAGGCGGCCAGGGACGTGTCGTCCCCGGACACGCCCGAGCCCGCCGCGGCCGACGAGCACGGGCGCTCCGCGCAGACCTTCCTCGTGGACGTCCTCGTGCGCAACGGCGATGAGGAACGCCGCGCCGTGGCGAGCGGCCAGGACATCTACGCCGTCACCGCGCCGCTCGCGGTGGAGGCGGTCGGCCGGATCCTCACCGGACGGACCCGGACGGTCGGCGTCGCGTCCGCCGGCGCGCTCTTCGACGCCCCCGGCTTCCTCCGCGCGCTGGCGCCGCACGTCTCCGTGGAGACCCGCCCGTAGCGGGCGGCGGGCGGGAAAGGAGCGGGCCCCGGCCTCGGGGGGATGGGCCGGGACCCGCGGCTCGGGCGAGGCGTCAGCGCGTCGCGGCCTCGATGTTCTGCTGGGAGCGCTTGATGTCCTGGCTGCCCTGCTCCAGGGCGATGGCCATCTTGTCGAAGGCGGTCTTGGCCTCGGCCCACGCGGCGCGGAACCGGTCGGCGCCGGGCCCCCACCAGACGGCGCTGGAACTGACCGTGCGGCCGTTGAGGTCTCTGATCAGGGCGTCGAGGTTCCGGCCGTGCTTGGCGAAGATCCGGGACAGTTCCTCGAGCTCGCCGATGTTGGCGCCGCGCTTGTCACCGCTCATCACTGTGGCCTTTCGTAAAGAATGGCGCCAGCCTACGCCCGGGGGATCATCGGAATCCAGTGCCACGCGGCCGATCTGCCGGAGATAGGCGGACATTTCCGCCGCCCTGTCCTGACCGGATGTGGTCGTAACACCCGGGCACGCACGCCTTCGGCCACGCCGGAGGCGGCGCCCCGCACGCTTGTGACCCGGTCAATTACCGTGCGTCAAGGAAAATTCAGAGTGCGGCGGCGCCGCGCTTTCCCGGCATTCAGCGGGACGCGCGGACGGGGTCGTTCACGGGCCGGACGGCAGGGTCGAGGACGCGTTCGCCGATCAGCGTGAGCCGCCCGTCGACGTCCTTGAACTCGAACCGGCGCCGCACGTCCTGCCGCACCCTGCCGCTGTCGTACCGGACGACCGTGTGCTCGACGGCCTCGAGGGCCACCACGTCGCCGACGCGGACCGCCTCGGCCGTGTCCAGCGTCGTCCGCGCGCCGGTGTAGGCGGGCCCGCCCTCGACCGGCGCCCGGTTGCGGTTCTCCAGCTCCCGGACGGCATCGGCGTGCACGCGCGCGACCTGCGGGGAGATACGGACGCCGAGGATCTCCTCGGGCAGCCGGGTCCGGTCGCGGTCCCGCGTCTGCACGAGGGCCTGCGAGCGGCGCTGCAGCAGCGTCCGCGCGACCGCGGCGAGCTGCTCGGTCGTCTCGCCGTCCACCCGCGGGGCGCCGCGCAGCGTCGCCGACGAGGGCACCTGCAGGCAGGCGGCCACGAGGGCGGCCGCCAGGAAGACCCGCAGCCACAGGCGGACCATGCCTCCTCCTCCCACTGATCATTGGCGAAGATACACGCCGTCCCCGGGCCCCGTCCGGGCCCGCGGAGAACCGGACGAACCGCCTCTTCGCGCGCGGGGTTCCGCCACCCGGCACCGTTCCCGCCCGGCCGGGGAATGAAAACCGTTGCCACCCTGTTGACGGGGACATGAAGCACAGCATCCACCCGGAGTACCGCCCCGTCGTCTTCCGCGACCGCGCCGCCGGCCACGCCTTCCTGACCCGGTCCACGGCCGCCGCCGACCGGACCGTCGAGTGGGAGGACGGCCGCACCTACCCGGTGGTGGACGTGGACGTCTCGTCGGCGAGCCACCCGTTCTACACCGGACGGGGACGCGTGCTCGACACGACCGGAGCGGTCGAGAGGTTCAACCGCCGCTACAACCGCTGAGACATGCGCCACTCCGGCCGGGCGGCGCCGGCGGGGGCCGCGGACCTGCGCCCCGGCGGTCCCCGGCCCGGCGCCGCCCGGCCGTCCGAGGGCCCGCATCCGCCCGGGTGCGGGCCCTCGGCATGTCCGGCGGTCCCGCTGGCCGGGACACGCGGATCCCGCTCCTACCCCTATGAACACGGAGGTTCCGCCCCTATAAGGAGGGGCTTACGAAAACGTGGAACGGCGATTATCTAGACTGCGCGGTGCGAGGTTGAGGGAGGAGACCCACGTGCGCAAGGTCCTGATCGCCAACCGCGGCGAGATCGCGGTCCGAATTGCCCGTGCCTGTAGCGACGCGGGGCTGGCCAGTGTCGCCGTGTACGCCGAGCCGGACCTGGACGCGCTGCACGTGCGGGTCGCGGACGAGGCGTACGCGCTCGGCGGCTCCACGGCGGCCGACAGCTACCTGGACATCGAGAAACTGCTGAAGATCGCGGCCGAGGCCGGCGCGGACGCCGTCCACCCCGGTTACGGCTTCCTGTCCGAGAACGCGGACTTCGCGGCCGCGGTGGAGAACGCCGGGCTGACCTGGATCGGTCCGCCGCCCGCCGCGATCACCGCGCTCGGCGACAAGGTGCAGGCGCGGCACATCGCGCAGAAGGTCGGCGCGCCGCTGGTCGCGGGCACCACCGACCCGGTGTCGGGCGCCGACGAGGTCGTCGCGTTCGCGAAGAAGCACGGGCTGCCGATCGCGATCAAGGCGGCGTACGGCGGCGGCGGGCGCGGGCTGAAGGTGGCCCGGACGCTCGAGGAGGTCCCCGAGCTGTACGAGTCGGCCGTCCGCGAGGCCGTCGGCGCGTTCGGCCGCGGCGAGTGCTTCGTCGAGCGGTACCTGGACAAGCCGCGGCACGTCGAGACGCAGTGCCTCGCCGACAAGCACGGCAACGTGGTCGTCGTGTCGACCCGCGACTGCTCGTTGCAGCGCCGCCACCAGAAGCTCGTCGAGGAGGCCCCGGCGCCGTTCCTGTCGGAGAAGCAGCTCGAACTGCTCTACACCTCCTCGAAGGCCATCCTGAAGGAGGCCGGGTACGTCGGCGCGGGCACCTGCGAGTTCCTCGTCGGCCAGGACGGGACGATCTCGTTCCTCGAGGTCAACACGCGGCTGCAGGTCGAGCACCCGGTGACCGAGGAGGTCGCGGGCGTCGACCTGGTCCGCGAGATGTTCCGCATCGCCGACGGCGAGGAGCTCGGCTACGGCGACCCCGAGCTGCGCGGCCACTCGATCGAGTTCCGGCTGAACGCCGAGGACGCCGGGCGCGGCTTCCTCCCGGCCGTCGGCACCCTGACCGTGTTCGACCCGCCGAACGGGCCGGGCGTCCGGCTCGACTCCGGGTACGTGGCCGGGCAGACGGTCCCGCAGGCGTTCGACTCGCTGATCGCGAAGCTGATCGTCACCGGCGCGTCCCGCCGCCAGGCCGTGGAGCGCGCGCGCCGCGCCCTCGCCGAGTTCGCGATCGACGGGATGCCGACCGTCCTGCCGTTCCACCGGGCGGTGCTGGACGACCCCGCGTTCGTCCCCGCGGACGACGCCGAGCCGTTCGCCGTCCACACCCGGTGGATCGAGACGGAGTTCGACAACCGGATCCCGCCGTTCACCGCCGCCCCGGCCGACGAGGAGGCCGCGGGCGAGCGGGAGCGGGTCACGGTCGAGGTCGGCGGCAAGCGCATCGAGGTGGTGCTCCCGGCGGGCCTCGGCGCGTCGGCCGCCGCGGGCGCCGCCGGGCAGGCGCCCGCCAAGCGCCGCGGGGGCAAGAAGAGCGGCGCCGCGCAGGCGTCCGGCGACTCGCTGGTCAGCCCGATGCAGGGCACGATCGTCAAGATCGTCGCGGCGGACGGCGCGACGGTGGCGGCGGGCGACACGGTCGTCGTGCTCGAGGCGATGAAGATGGAGCAGCCGCTGACCGCGCACAAGGCCGGGACGATCGCGGGCCTGTCCGCCGAGGTCGGCCAGACGGTCACCGCGGGCGCGTCCATCTGCGACATCAAGGACTGAATCAAGGACCGCCGTCCGGTCCCGCTCCACTGTCCGGGTGCCGCTTCCCCGCCGGGGACGGCACCCGGGCGTCTCTCCGGGTCCGGAACCGGACTCGCGGACACGCAGCGTGGCGGCCCGCCTCCGCACCGGTTCGGGATTTCCGAAAAAGGGGCATGACAAGCTGATTGTCCGGCTCTCCGGCGAGGCAGACTAGGAGCATGAGCTCCGACAACCGGACGGCCCGGACGGCTCGTCGCGCGGCGCTTCCCGCGCTCGTGGCGGGAGCCGTCATGGTCGGCCTCGCCTCCCCCGCGGCCGCCTCGGCCATGGCCCCCGACACCCCGCGCCCCGCCGCGTCCGTCCAGCACGTCGCGGCCGCCCCGGCCGCGCCCGCCGCGCCGCAGGCCGCGCCGGCGCGGGCCGACGACACCGTCGGGCAGATCGCCCACGGGCTGGTCGACTCCCGGCTGTACGTGACGAGCGAAGCGGGGAACGCGCTGAGCGCGGCGGACCGGCGGCAGATCGAGTCCAGGCTGGACGGGTTCGGCGACGCGGACGTCCGCGCCGTCGTCGTCGGCAACGACGTCACCCAGCAGCGGATGGGGCAGATGCTCGTCTCCGTCGCGAACCGCGTCGGCGAGGGCGAGACCTACGTGGGCGTCACCGCGGACGGGCGGCTGATGGCCGGCATCTCCCAGAAGCTCGACGAGCGGGAGATCAACCAGATCATCACCCGCACCAACGGGCAGCCGCTCAAGGACCGGATCATCGACTTCGGCGACCGGGCCGAGCGGCGCGTGGACGCGAACGCCGCGTCGGCGGCGACCGTCGGGTACGTGATGCTGGGCCTGGTGATCGCGCTGGTCGCGGCGGCGATGTCGGTGTTCCTCGTGGCGCGCAAGCGCCGCCGGGAGCGGCAGGCCGAGGAGATGGCGGAGCTCAAGGAGGGCGTGGAGGAGGACGTCACGCTCCTCGGCGAGGACATCGCCCGGCTCGACCTCGACGTCATGGACCGGAAGCTCGACCCGGCGATCCGCGCCGACTACGAGCGCGCGATGAACTCCTACGACGAGGCGAAGCGGGCGACGGACCGCGCCGCCCGTCCCGAGGACATGCAGAACGTCACGCGGGCGCTGGAGGACGGCCGGTTCTTCATGCTCGCGACCCGCGCCCGGCTCGCGGGCGACGAGGTGCCGGAACGCCGCGCGCCCTGCTTCTTCAACCCGAACCACGGCCCGTCCGTCAAGGACGTCGTGTGGGCTCCCCCGGGCGGCACGGCCCGGTCCGTCCCGGCGTGCGAGGCGGACGCGCGGGCGGTGCTGCACGGCACCGACCCGGACGTCCGGATGGTCCCGTACCACGGCGGGCGGCGGCCCTACTACAACGCGGGCCCGGCGTACGCGCCGTACGCGGGCGGGTACTACTACGGCTACGGCGGGTTCGACCTGCTCGGCGGCCTGATGGTCGGCACCATGCTCGGCTCGATGATGGCGGGCGGGCTCGGCGGCTACGGCGGCGACATGTCCGGCGGGTTCGGCGGCGAGGGCGGCGACGTCGGCGGCGGCTGGGACTTCGGCAGCGGCGACTTCGGCGGCGGCGGGTTCGGCGACTTCGGGGGCTTCTAGGGGGCCGCCCGATGGCGCGCATCCCAGGCGACCCGGGGCCGTGGGGGCAGGTCCGGTACACGCTGGGGCTCCCGCTGCCGCCCGGAAATCACGACTGGGTCCGGCACGACCTCACCGACGCGGGCTGGCGGGGCCGCCTGCTGTGGCGGCACGTGTGCCTGATGATCCCGGTGTGCGCGGTGCTGGCGCTGCTGCCCGGCCCCTGGTGGGTGCACGTGTCGGTGCCGCTGATGGCGCTGGCCGCGAGCCTGCTCGCCGTGGCGGTCACGGCGGACGAGCTGCGCCGGGCCCGGCTGCGGCGGCACGGCCTCGCCGAGCCGCCCCGCGTGCGGTGACGCGCCCGCCCCGCCGATCGGGTCCCGTCCGGCGGGCCCGATCGGCGCACCCGCTCAGTACGCGTGCTCGGTCATCAGGCGGCGGCCCGCCTCGGTGATGCTGCCCGACAGCGACGGGTACACCGCGAACGTGTGCGCCACCTGGTCGACGGTCAGGTGCTGCTGCACCGCCACCGACACCCCGAGGATGAGCTCGCTCGCGCGCGGCGCGACGATGACCCCGCCGAGGACGATCCCCGTGGACGGCCGGCAGAACAGCTTCACGAAGCCGTCCTCGAACCCCTGCATCTTGGCGCGCGCGTTCGTGAACAGCGGCAGCATGACCGTCCGGGCGTTGACCTCCCCCGAGTCGACCATGTGCTGCGTGACGCCCACCGACGCGACCTCGGGGTCGGTGAAGATGTTCGACGCGACCCATCCGAGCTTCAGCGGCTGGACGGCCTCGCCCAGCGCGTGCCACATCGCGATCCGGCCCTGCATCCCCGCGACCGACGCGAGCATCAGGATCCCCGTGCAGTCCCCCGACGCGTAGATGTGCGGGACGGACGTCCGCGACACCTTGTCGACCTTGACGAACCCGCGCTCGTCGCACTCGACGCCGACGTCCTCCAGCCCCATCCCGGTCGTGTTCGGGATCATCCCGACGGTCATCAGGCAGTGCGAGCCCTCGACCTTGGCGCCGTCCTCCAGCGTGACGATCACGCCGTCCCCGGACCGCTCCACGCTCGCCGCACGGGACCGCGACATGACGTTCATGCCGCGCCGCAGGAACACCTCCTGCAGGACGGACGCGGCGTCGGCGTCCTCGGTCGGCAGGATGCGGTCCCGCGACGACACCAGCGTGACCTTCGAGCCCAGCGACAGGTACGCCCCGGCCAGCTCCGCGCCGGTGACGCCGGACCCGACCACGATCAGGTCCTCCGGCAGTTCCGGCAGGTCGTAGAGCTGCCGCCAGTTCAGGATGCGCTCGCCGTCGGGTTCGGCGCCGGGCAGCACGCGCGGCGTGGCGCCGGTCGCGATCAGCACGATGTCGGCCCGGATGCGGCGCTCGCCGACCGCGACGACGTGCGGCTCCACCAGCCGCGCCTCCCCGCGGACGATCTTCACCTCCTCGTAGGCGAGCCGTTCGGCGACGTCGAACGACTGCGCCCGCGCGAGGTCCTTGACGCGCTTGTTCACGGTGGCCATGTCGGCCTCGAGGCCGCCGACGATCCCGTCCGGTCCGCCGCTGAACCGCAGCCCGAGGGCCGCCGACTCCGACATGACCGCCATCCGGGTCGAGGTGGCGATGAGCGTCTTCGAGGGCACGCAGTCGGTCAGGACGCACGCCCCGCCGGGGCCGTCGCGCTCCACGACGGTCACGTCGGCGCCGAGCTGCGCCGCGACGAGAGCGGCCTCGTAACCGCCCGGTCCTCCTCCGATGATGACGATGCGGGTCATATCCCCGATTCTTTCCTACTCAGGGCAGTGACAAGTCCAATCGCTTCCATCGGCGGCGCCAAAGGCGAACCGCGGCGTCACGTCGCGTAGCCTTGGGCGGCGTGGCACTGTACGCGGCGTACGCCTCCAACATGGACCCCGACCAGATGGCGGCCCGGGCCCCGCATTCACCGATGCGCGGCACCGGCTGGCTCACCGGCTGGCGGCTGACCTTCGGCGGGCAGGACAAGGGCTGGGAAGGGGCGCTCGCGACCGTCGTCGAGGACGCCGCCGAGCAGGTCTTCGTCGTGATCTACGACGTGCCCGGCTGGGACGAGAAGGAACTGGACGGCTGGGAGGGCGCGGCCCTCGGCGTCTACCGGAAGATCCGCGTCCGGGTGCAGACCCTCGAGGGGGAGGCGCTCTGCTGGATGTACGTCCTCGACGACTACGAGGGCGGCCTGCCGTCGGCCCGCTACCTCGGCATCCTCGCGGACGCCGCCGAGGCCGCGGGCGCCCCGGACGACTACGTCAAGGAGCTGCGCAACCGCCCGTGCGCGTCGATCGGCGACTGATCGGCGTTCGGGCGACGGGCGGACGTCCCGGTAGTGTCGGCTTTGTGAGCAACGACGCTTTTACCTTGGCGCGCTCCGCGGCGGACGAGCTGCGGGCGCGCACGTCCATCGACGCGTTCGACGTGGCCCTCGTGATGGGGTCCGGCTGGGTTCCGGCCGCCGACGCGCTCGGTGACCCGATCGCCGAGCTGCCGGTCACGGACCTGCCGGGGTTCCCGCCGCCGGCCGTCGAGGGGCACGCGGGCCGCGTCCGGGTGGTGGAGGTCGCCGGGCGCCGCGCGCTGGTGTTCCTCGGCCGCACGCACCTGTACGAGGGACGCGGCGTGGACCCGGTCGTGCACGGCGTCCGGACGGCCGTCGCCGCGGGCGCGGGCACGATCGTCCTCACGAACGCGGCGGGCGGGCTGCGGCCGGAGACCCAGCACGTCGGGGAGCCGATCCTGATCTCCGACCACCTGAACCTGACGGGCGCGAACCCGCTGACCGGCGCGGACTTCCTCGACCTGACCGAGGCGTACTCGGGGCGGCTGCGGGCCCTCGCCCGCGAGGTCGACCCGACGCTCGCGGAGGGCGTGTACGCGGCGTTCCGCGGCCCGACCTACGAGACGCCCGCCGAGATCCGGATGCTGCGCACGATGGGCGCCGACATGATCGGCATGTCGACGGTGCTGGAGACGATCGCGGCCCGGCAGGGCGGCGCGGACGTCCTCGGCATCTCGCTGGTCACGAACATCGCGGCGGGCCTGTCGGACGAGCCCCTCGACCACGAGGAGGTCCTGGCCGCCGGACGCGCCGCCGCGGGCCGCATGGGCTCCCTGCTCGCGACCGTGCTGTCGAAGCTGTGAGCGACTTCCGGAAGGCCGCCGAGGAGTGGCTGGCGCAGGACCCCGACCCCGGCACGCGCGCCGAGCTGCGGGCCGTCCTGGACGCCGGGGACGGGCGGGCGCTCGCCGACCGGTTCGGGTCCCGGCTGGAGTTCGGGACGGCCGGGCTGCGGGGCGAGCTGGGCGCGGGGCCGAACCGGATGAACCGGGTCACGGTCATGCGGGCGGCCGCCGGGCTCGCCGCGACGCTCCCCGCGAACGCGCACGTGGTCGTCGGGTTCGACGCCCGGCACAAGTCCGCGGCGTTCGCCGACGACACCGCGGCCGTCCTGACCGGCGCCGGGCACACCGTCGAGGTGTTCGCCGAACCGGTGCCGACGCCCGTCGTCGCGCACGCCGTCCGGACGTCCCGGGCGGCCGCGGGCGTCGTGGTGACGGCGAGCCACAATCCGCCCCGCGACAACGGCTACAAGGTGTACTGGGGCGACGGCGCGCAGATCGTGCCGCCGCTGGACGCCGAGATCTCCGCCGCGATCGACGCCGTGGGCCGCGTGGACGAGCTTCCGCGCGGGACGGCCTGGAGGGTCCGCGACGACCTGACCCCGTACCTGGACGCCGTGTCGGGCCTCCGCCTCGGCGACGCCCGCGACGTCTCGATCGTCTACACGCCGATGCACGGCGTCGGTCTCGGCGTGCTCCGCGCGGCGTTCGCCGCCGCGGGGTTCCCCGCGCCCGCCGTCGTCCCCGAACAGGCGGACCCGGACCCCGACTTCCCCACCGTCGCGTTCCCGAACCCGGAGGAACCGGGCGCCCTCGACCTCGCGCTCGCCCTCGCCGCCGAGCGGGACGCCGACCTCGTGATCGCGAACGACCCGGACGCCGACCGGTGCGCGGTCGCCGTCCCGGCGCCGTCCGGGTGGCGGGTCCTCACGGGGGACGAGGTCGGCGGGCTCCTCGCCGAGCACGTCCTGCGGCACACGTCGGGCGGCGACCGGCTCGTCGTCACCACGATCGTGTCGTCGTCGCTGCTCGGGTCGATCGCCCGCGCGCACGGCGTCCGGTTCGCCGAGTCGCTCACCGGCTTCAAGTGGATCATGAAGGCGGGGACGGACGCGGACCGGCTCGTCTTCGGCTACGAGGAGGCCCTCGGCTACAGCGTCGGCGACGACCGGGGCGTCCCCGTCAACGACAAGGACGGCGTCTCCGCGGCGCTCGCCGTCGCCGCGCTCGCCGCCGAGGCGGCGCGCGACGGCCGCACCCTGCTCGACCTCCTCGACGACCAGGCCCGCCGGTACGGGCTGCACGCGACCGCGCAGGTGTCGGTCCGCGTGGACGACCTGTCGAAGATCGCCGCGACGATGTCCCGGCTGCGCGCCGAACCCCCCGCGCGCCTCGGCGGCCGGGCCGTCGAGACGTTCGACGACCTCGCTCGTCCGTCCGGCGGGCTCCCGCCCACCGACGGGCTCCGGTTCCGCCTGGCGGGCGGCGCGCGCGTGGTGATCCGGCCGTCCGGCACGGAACCGAAGCTCAAGTGCTACCTGGAGGCGGTGGTGCCCGTCGAGGGCGACGTCGCGGACGCCCGCGGGCGCGCCGAGGCGGCCCTGGAGGCGCTCCGGCGGGACGTGGCGCAGCTCGTCAGCTGACGAACGCCAGGATCGCGCACACCACCACGGCGACGCCGGGGACCGCCAGGGCCGCGATCGCCGGGATCGACCACGACACCGATCCCCGCACGTCCTCGGCGTCCCGCGCCGCCGCGGCCTTGTCCGGCGCGCCCGACCGGGTCTTCGGGCGCTGCCGGTCCCGCATCTCGTTGAGCCGCTCCGCCGCGAACTTCGCCGGGGTCCGGCCCTTGATCTGCGCGCCCAGCCTCGCGTCCTGCTTCCGCGCGCGCGCCTCCGCCTTGGCCTGCGCGCGCGGCGACGTCTGGTGCACCCACGCGCGGGTCCGGAGCTGATCGCCGTCCGGTCCGGTGAACCGCACGACCACCGCCTCCCGCCCCTCGATCGACCGGACGGCCCCCCACGGCGCCCGCGTGTCCCGCAGCGGGTTCCGGACGGTCAGCGCGTCGTCGTCGCCGACGATCGCCGGCCGCAGCCCGACCGTGTAGGCGATGCCGCAGCCGAGCAGCAGCAGGGCGGCGATCAGGTACGTCGTCGGCGAGTGCTCGGGGTCACCGGTGAAGCCGAAGACGAGGTCCGCGATGTTGAGCGCGGCGAACGCCAGCCACGCGAACGCGGCCACGCGCCCGCCGGTGGAACGAATCGTCATGCCCGCATCATGCCAGGGGGCGCGACCCGCTCCACTTCCGCTGCGCGAACCCCGGCTTGATCACGCCGTTGATGAGCTCCAGCCGGTCGTTGAACGGCGCGAACGCCGACTTCATCGCGTTCACCGTGAACCACTGCAGGTCGTCCCACCCGTAGCCGAACGCGTCCACCAGCTTCGCGAACTCCTCCGACAGCGTCGTCCCGCTCATCAGCCGGTTGTCGGTGTTGACCGTCACCCGGAAGTGCAGCCTCCGCAGCAGCCCGATCGGGTGCTCCTCGATCGACTTCGCCGCGCCGGTCTGGATGTTCGACGTCGGGCACATCTCCAGCGGGATCCGCTTGTCCCGCACGTAGTTCGCGAGCCGCCCCAGCCGCGGCTCGTCCCCCTCGACCTCGATGTCGTCGATGATCCGCACGCCGTGCCCCAGCCGGTCGGCGCCGCACCACTGGATCGCCTGCCAGATCGACGGCAGCCCGAACCCCTCGCCCGCGTGGATCGTGAAGTGCGCGTTCTCCCGCTGCAGGTACTCGAACGCGTCCAGGTGCCGGGTCGGCGGGTACCCCGCCTCCGCCCCCGCGATGTCGAACCCCACCACGCCCGCGTCCCGGTACCGCACCGCCAGCTCCGCGATCTCCTTCGACCGCGCCTGGTGCCGCATCGCCGTCAGCAGCGCCCCGACCCGGATCCCGTGGTCCCGGCCGCCGCGCGCGAAGCCGTCCAGCACCGCCTCCACGACCTGCTCCAGCGGCATGCCCGTCCGCGTGTGCAGCTCCGGCGCGTACCGCACCTCCGCGTACACGATCCCGTCGGCGGCGAGGTCCTCCGCGCACTCGTACGCGACCCGCGCCAGCGCGTCAGCCGACTGCATCACCCCGACGGTGTGCGAGAACGTCTCGAGGTACCGCTCCAGGGACCCCGAGTCCGAGGCCGCCTCGAACCACGCCCGCAGCTCCCGCGGGTCCGTCTCGGGCAGCCCCGCGTACCCGCTCTTCTCCGCCAGCTCCACGACCGTCCCCGGCCGCACCCCGCCGTCCAGGTGATCGTGCAGCAGCACCTTCGGCGCCCGCCGGATGTCCTCAAGAGTAGGTCGATCGTCCATCACAGGAATCTACCTCCACCGGCCCCGGTCTCGCCGTGGCGGGCCTCGAGGGCACGCCGCCCGTGACCGGTCACCGGGTGGGCGCGACCGTCCATTCCCCCACGCCGTCGACGGCGAGAAGGCACGGGCCGTCCAGGGCCAGCTCGCCGCGGCAGTCGCCCTTGCCCTGGAAGAGGATCTCCGCCTCGCGCAACGCGGGGTCGAGGCGCACCACGCGGACCGGGCCCCGGCCCCAGTGCCGCACCACCACCAGGGACGCCCTCCCCTGGTAGTCGAGCACCTCGGGACCGCGGCCCCGCACCGTGGAGACGAACGCGACCGCGGTGTCCGGCGGCTCGACGGTGATCGTCCAGCGACCGGCGGCGGTGACCTTGAACCGGCACTTCGCCGAGCCCTCGGCCGGGAACGGCAGCCGCGCCCGCACCGCGCGCGGCGACCGCAGCGCGGGCGCCCGTCCTCCGGTCGCCCGCGCCACCCGGATGCCGTCCGTGCTCTCCACCGACAGGATCACCGGCGACGCCGCCGGGCGCCGCACGGAGACCGTGCCGTCGCCCGTCCCGCGATGCCGCATCGTCGCGTCCGACGGCGTGTTCGGCGCCGCCGGGCGCGGGGCGGGCGCCGGACGCCGCGCACGTCCCGTCCGGATCGGCGCGTGCCCCTCGGCGATGCGGACGGCGTCCGCCGCGCACACCGGCACCTTCCGCGCGACGCCGCCCTCCGGCGTCCACGGCACCTCGGTGGTCGCGGCGCCGTGCCGGGCGTCGAAGAAGCACGGCGGCCCGGGCACCGGCCGTCCGTCCAGCAGCGCGTCGAGCCGCGCCAGCGCGGCCCGCCCGTCCGCGACGGCCTCCCGCGCCCACTCCGCCCGGCGCGGGTGCCGGTCCGCCAGGTGCCGCTTCGCGTCCTCGTAGGCGTCCAGCGCGCCGGCGTATTCGGCGATCAGTTCGTCACCGGAGTCCGGGGCGGGCGTGAACGGGTGCCGGTCGAGTTCCTCGCCGAACGCGGTGATCTCCGCGTCCGCCGCGCGTTCCTCCGGAGGCGGCTCCACGACCGCCGCCCCGGCCGCCGGGACCTCGGGCCGCGCGCGTCCCCATCGCGACGCGGCCGCCGCCCCGAGCAGCACCCCGATCACGAGCACGACCACGAGCACGACGAGCACCACGGCCACGACAGTCCTCCCACCCACGGGTCCGGAGCAGAAGGTTAGATCACGATCGTCCTCCCCCGCGCCGGGCGGTTCAGGCGGGGCGTTTGCGGGCGAGGAGGAACGCCTGGGCGTGCTGCTCCGGGTACGGGCCGTCGTCGTCGGGTTCCCGGACGAGCCGGGCCCGGACGTCCAGGCCGGCGCGGGCGAGCAGGGCCGCGACGTCGTCGGGGCGGCGGTAGTGGAAGTCGAGCGCGATCGCGTGGTCGCCGGCCCGCGTTCGGCGGGCGACCTCGTCCCCGGCCTGGAAGGCGGCCAGCAGGTGGCCGCCCGGCGCGAGGACGCGGTGGAACTCGGCGAACGCGTCCGGGAGGCGCTCCGGCGGGACGTGGATGGTCGAGTACCAGGCGAGGAGCCCGGCGAGGGACCCGTCCGGCAGGTCGAGGGCGAGCATCGAGCCGACCTCGAACCGCAGATCCGGGTGCGCCGCGCGGGCGATCTCGATCATCCGCGGGGACAGGTCGACGCCGGACGTCCGGACGCCGCGCTCGTGCAGGTACGCGGTGACGCGGCCGGGGCCGCACCCCACGTCGGCGACGGGCCCGGGACGGACGTGCTCGGCGAAGCCGTCGAGCACCGCCCGGTCGAGGGGTTTGGCGGCCAGTTCGTCCCGGATCCAGGCGGCGTAGTCGGCGGCCATGGCGTCGTAGGACGCGCGCGTGTCCGTCAGGAATCCGGCTTCGCTCGGTGTCACGGAGCCACGATCCCACGCTCGCCATGGAGACTTACCGCGTACGGGTAGAGTTCGCCGGGAGGAACGAGCGATGACCCCACGGACCGACGCCGACGAGCTGACCGAGCGGCCCCGCGTGCCGCTGAGCCGGCGGCGGGTGCTGCGCGCCGCCGTGGAGCTCGCCGACCGCGACGGCCTCGACGCGCTCACCATGCGCCGGCTCGCGCAGGAGGTCGGGGCCGAGGCGATGTCGCTGTACCACCACGTCGCGAACAAGGAGGCCGTCCTCGACGGCGTCGTCGAGGTGGTGCTCGGGGAGATCGCGGCGGCGGTGGAGGACGTCGCGGCGCCCGCGGCGGCGGACGACTGGCGGGGGGCGCTGCGCGCGCGGATCCTCGCCGCGCGGGACGTCCTCCTGCGCCACCGCTGGGCCCCCGCGGTCCTGGAGAGCCGCACCACGACGAGCCCGGACGTCATCGCGTACTACGACGGCGTCGTCGGGATCCTGCGGGCGGGCGGGTTCTCGTTCGACCTGGCGCACCGGGCGCTGCACGTCCTGGGCAGCCGCGCGCTCGGGTTCACGCAGGAGCTGTTCCGGCCCGACGGCGCCGAGGCCCCGGACGCGGAGGCGGTGGCGGGGATGGCGGAGCGGTTCCCGAACATCGCCGGGATGCTGGCGGACGCCGTCCACGACGATCCGGACGGGACGCTGGGGTTCTGCGACGACCAGTTCGAGTTCGAGTTCGCGCTCGACCTGATCCTCGACGGGCTGGAGCGGCGCCGCACGGCCGGTTCCTGATTCTTTCGCGGGCCCCCCTTGACCGCCTTACGGCGTACGAATACCTTACGACGTACGACAGCCTTACGTCGTATGAAGGCGGCCCGCCGGGGGACGCCCGGACGGAAAGAAGGCGCCGTGAAGGCATGGACTTGGGACCGTTACGGTCCGCCCGACGTGCTGGCCCTCAAGGACGTGGACGTGCCGGACATCGCCCCGCGTGAGGTGCTCGTGCGGGTCCGGGCGGCCTCCGTGAACCCCTACGACTGGCGCCACCTGCGAGCGCACCCCAACCTGGTCCGGCTGAGCGCCGGCCTGCGGCGGCCGAGGCCGGGCCTGGTCCTCGGCGCCGACCTCGCCGGCGTCGTCGAGCGGGTGGGCGACGGCGTGACCGATCTGCGGCCCGGCGACGAGGTCTTCGGCGAGGTCGCGCTGGGCGCGTTCGCCGAGGCCGTCGCCGTCCCGCGCGACCGGCTCGCCGTCAAGCCCGCCCGCCTGAGCTTCGAGCAGGCCGCGTCGGTGTCGATGGCCGCGCACACCGCGCTGCAGGGGCTGCGCGACGCCGGCCGGATCGCCGCCGGGCAGCGGGTGCTGATCAACGGCGCGTCAGGCGGCGTCGGCACGTTCGCCGTCCAGCTCGCCCGGACGTTCGGCGCCGAGGTGACCGGCGTGTGCAGCACCCGCAACGTGGAGCTGGTGCGTTCCCTGGGCGCGGACGACGTCGTCGACTACACCCGCGCCGACTTCACCGAACGGGACGGCTACGACCTGCTGATGGACATCGTGGGCGACCGGTCGACGGCGAGGCTGCGGCGCCCGCTCACCCGCCGCGGCACCCTCGTGATCGTCGGCGGCATCGCCTCCCCGCGCCGCGGCCTGCTCGGGCCCGCGGGGCAGATCGTCCGCGGGGCCCTGGTCGCCCCGTTCGTCCGGCAGCGCATCGCCCACGTGAGCTGGAAACCGAACTCCGCGGACCTGCGGTTCCTGGCCGACCTCATGGAGAAGGAGCAGGTCACGCCCGTCATCGACCGGACCTACCCGTTCGCCGACCTCCCGGAGGCGGTGCGCCACGTCGAGGGCGGCCACGCCCGGGGCAAGGTCGCCGTCACCGTCTGAACCCGGCCCCCGGGCGGACGGGCGTCAGCGGCGCCGCAGCGACGCGTCGAGCAGCGCGGGCGGGGTGTCGAACTTCTCGTGCGGGGCGAGGTCCACGCCGGGGGCGACGATCTCGTCGATCGCGTCCAGCACGTCCGCGGACAGGACGGTGTCGGCCGCGGCGACCTGGGAGTGCAGGTGCTCCAGGGTGCGGGGGCCGATGAGCGCGCTGGTGACGGCCGGGTGCGCGGTCACGAAGCCGAGCGCGAGCTGGACCATCGTCAGGCCCGCCTCGTCCGCGACCACGGCGAGCCGCTCGACGGCGTCGAGCCGGGCCCGGTTGTGCGGCAGCGACAGGTCGAAGCGGTCCGGCAGGGACTTCGCACGGCTGGTGGCGATCTCCCGTCCCTTCCGGACCGCGCCGGACAGCCAGCCGGACGCCAGCGGGCTCCACGCCAGCACGCCGAGCCCGTACTCCGCGGCGACGGGCAGCACGTGCTCCTCGATGCCGCGCTGGAGGATCGAGTAGGCGGGCTGCTCGGTGACGTAGCGGCTCAGGCGGTGCTCGCGGGCGGCCCACTGCGCCTGGACGATCCGGTACGCGGGGAACGTCGAGGAGCCGAAGTAGCGGATCTTGCCGGCCCGCTGCAGGTCGGTGAGCGCCGACAGGGTCTCCTCGTCGCCGGTCCTCGGGTCCCAGCGGTGCATCTGGTAGAGGTCGACGTGGTCGACGCCGAGCCGGCGCAGGCTGTCGTCCAGCGCGGTGACCAGCCAGCGGCGGGAGCCGCCCTGCCGGTTGCGCTCGTCCCCCATCGGCATGGTCGCCTTCGTGGCCAGCACGATGTCGTCGCGGCGGCCCGCGATGGCCTTGCCGACCATCTCCTCCGACTCGCCCCGCCCGTACATGTCGGCGGTGTCGATGAGGTTGATCCCGCTCTCCAGAGCGGCGTCGACGATGGCGGTGGCCTCGTCCTGGGTGGTGCGCCCGATGGCGCCGAAGTTCATCGCGCCGAGTGCGAGGGCGCTGACCTGCACGCCCGTCCGGCCCAGAGTGCGGTACTGCATGGTGTGGTCCTCCAATAAGGGGCAGGGGTCGACCGCCGGTTCCCGCTCTGCCATCATGGAGAAAGCGGAACCGTGTCCCGTTTGACGATACGGAACGCTGTCCCGCTTAGCAAGCCCGGCATGGAGAGTGGAGGAAACGGTGCAGGACGACCGGGGCGCCCGCCCCAAGCGCGCGGACGCCCGGCGCAACGAGAAGACCCTGCTCGACGCGGCCGCCGCGGCGTTCGTCGAGTCCGGCGTGGACGTGCCGGTGCGCGACATCGCGGCCCGGGCCGGGGTCGGGACGGCCACCATCTACCGCCACTTCCCGACCCGGGCGGACCTGATCATCGCCGTCTACCGGCACCAGGTCGAGGCGTGCGCCGAGGCCGGCCCGGCCCTGCTGGAGAGCTGCGCGACGCCGCACGCCGCGCTGGCGCGGTGGATCGACCTCTTCGTCGACTTCCTGGTCACCAAGCACGGGCTCGCCTCCGCCCTGCGGTCCGACGAGGCCGGCTTCGAGGCGCTGCACGCCTACTTCCTCGACCGCCTCGTCCCCGTGTGCGGGCGGCTCCTCCAAGCCGCGGCCGACGCCGGCGAGATCCGCTCCGGCCTGGACGCCTACCAGCTCATGCGCGGCGTCGGGAACCTGTGCATCGGCGCGGACACCGACACCCGCTACGACGCGCGACGCCTGGTCGGGCTCCTCGTCGCGGGCCTCCGCCGCCCCGGCTGACCCCGGCGGCGGCCGTCCGCTAGGCGTCGCGGCGGCGCAGCACGACCAGCCCGGCCGCCGACGAGACCAGCGCCCACAGCGCGAGGACGAGCAGGGCGACCGCCGCACCGTACGGCTCGTCCGCACCGGTCATCAGCACGGCCCCGGCCTCGCTCGGCATGAGGTCGGCGAAGGACTCCAGCCACGACGAACCCACGACCCCCAGCAACTGCGGCACCGCCAGCAGCACCAGGATGAGGGTGGTGATGGTGCCCGCGGCGCTGCGCAGGACGGCGCCGAGACCGACGCACATCACCGCGAGGAAGGCGAGGTACAGGCCCGCGCCGAGCGCGGGGGCGAGGAGCTGCCCGGCCGAGTAGTCGCCCGGGGCGCCCATCAGCGGGGCGGCGACGAGCGTGCCCAGCACGCTGAAGACGAAGCCCGCCACGACGACGGCCGCCGCGACGACCAGCGTCTTCGACAGCAGCATCCGCCCGCGCACCGGGACGCTCTGGAGCGTCGTCCGGATGGACCCGCTGGAGTACTCGCTGGTGAGCGCGAGGGTGGCGAGCACCACCACGGTCAGCTGCGAGATCAGGAACGCCTGCGACGCGTGGTGCGGGGCCGGCGTGGTGACGTCGACCCCCTTCGCCGCGCTCGCGGCCGCCGACGATCCCACCATCGCCGCGAACCCCACCGTGAGCAGCAGTCCCATGGCGAGGTTCCACCAGGTCGCGCGGACGCTCTTCAGCTTCGTCCACTCGAACGCGACGGCGCCCTTGAACCCGCCCCCGCGGGGGGCCGTTGTGGTCGTCATGTCACGCCTTCCGGTTCGGGGAGCCGTACTCCACGCTGGCCGCCGTCAACTCCATGTACGCCTGCTCCAGGCTGGCCTTGCGCATGCTCAGCTCATGGACGCGGACCCGGTTCTCGAACGCCGCGTCACCGATCTGCTCCATGGTGCCGCCGACGACGATGAGTTCCTCGCCCGCCGCCTCCACGCTCATGCCGGCCCGCTCCAGCGCCCGTCCGAGCAGGCCGGGCTCCGGCGTCCGGACCCGGACGGCGGTGAGCGAACTGCCCGCGATGACGTCCTCGATCGGGGCGTCGGCGATGATCCGGCCGCGGCCGATGACCAGCAGATGGTCGGCGGTCTCCTGCATCTCGCTCATCAGATGGCTGGACACGAACACCGTCCGCCCCTCCGCGGCGAGCGAGCGCATCAGCTCGCGCACCCAGCGGACGCCGTCCGGGTCGAGCCCGTTGACCGGCTCGTCGAACAGCAGCACCTTCGGGTCGCCGAGGAGCGCCCCGGCGATCCCCAGCCGCTGGCCCATGCCGAGGGAGAACGACCCGATGCGCTTCTTCGCCACCTCGCCGAGCCCGACGATGTCCAGCACCTCGGCGACCCGGGACGCCGGAATCCCGTTGCTGCGGGCCAGGCCGAGCAGGTGCTGGTACGCCGATCGTCCGGGATGCCCGGCGCGGGCGTCGAGCAGCGCCCCCACCTCCCGCATCGGGTGCCGCAGCTCCGCGTACCGCCTGCCCCCCACCAGCGCCCGCCCCGACGTCGGCGCGTCGAGTCCGACGATCATCCGCATGGTGGTCGACTTCCCCGCGCCGTTCGGGCCGAGGAACCCCGTGACCTTCCCCGGTCTGATCGCGAACGAGAGGTCCGACACGGCGGTCTTGTCGCCGTAACGCTTGGTCAGCCGGTCCAACGTGATCATTCGGCTCCTTCCAACACGCCGACGACGCTACGGAGCCGGCCACTCGCGGGACATCCGCCGATCGGCGACGGCCGCACCCGACTTTCGACAGGTGCCGAGCGGCCCCGGTACGGCGGCGGGCCGCGTTCCTCGCGGAACGCGGCCCGTCTCCGGCCGTGCGGGTCAGTCCCCGGACGCCTGCGCGTACACGCCGATGCCCCCGGCGAAGTCGAACACCACGCACGGTTCGTCCCCGACGACCCAGGCGTCGTGCCCGGGCGACACCACGAAGACGTCGCCGGGCTCGGCGTCCGCCTCGGTGCCGTCGGCCATGACCACGTGGAGCCTGCCCTTGACGACGTAGCCGTTGTGGTGGACCTCGCACAGGTCGGTGCCCGAGATGTCCTTCAGCGACTCGGTCCAGCGCCAGCCGGGCTCGAACGTCGCCCTGCCGAAGACGAGCCCCGGCAGCTCGACGATTTCCAGGTGCCCTTTCGGGAAGTCCCGGCGCTGGTCCGGCTTCTCGATGTTCTTGGCTTCGATCATGATGGCCCCCTTTTCCATCACCGCCTCCCACCCTTCTCCGGACACGGTGCGCGCGCAAGAAAGCGGGCGTAGATCCCTAGCCGACCGGGAACCGGAGGCCCCTGCCGCCGTCCGCCGCGTGCAGGTCGAGGGCACGCGGCGTGAACCCGCGGGGAACGTCGAACACCAGGTACCCCCGGACGGACGCCCCGGGCCGCAGGGTCCACGCGGGGTGCGTGCGCCGTCCCTTGGCGAGGAGCATTCCGGTGCGGTGCGCGTCATCGCCGTGCAGCCGCTGCGTCCGCGCCTCGAGAACCGACTCCGCCGAGCCCGTGTTGGCCACGGTCACCCGGACCCGGCACATCACGCCCCGGACGACGATCGCCTTCACTTTCCGTCCGCATTCCGGGGCCGACGCGGTGAACCTCATGTCGCCGTCCATCGCGGGCACGTCGAACGCCGCCTCCACCGGGCGGTTCACGTAACGCTGGACCTCGCGTCCGCCGACCACCGCGCCCGCGAGGGCGCCCAGGACGAGGACCGCGAGGACGATCCGGGGGCCGGCCGTCCGCCCGCCGGAAAGCCGGATATCGCGTACGGCGAGCCAGCAGATCTGCAGGGTGACGAGGAGATCGACGACCGCGAGGAGCGGCAGCAGCCAGTCCGCGGCGGCCCGCCGGTAGCTCGTGAGCACCAGCAGGGCGATGCCCGCGGCCAGGAACTGCACCCCGATGATGGCGCCGAACGCCTGCAGGACGCGGCGGACGGCGCCGACGGGCGGCGGGACCGCGGCGGGCGCCGGCTCGCCGAACGGCCGTCCGTCCGGTCCGACGAAGTCCGGCCGCGTGATCTGGGGATCCGACACCCGCCGCAGCGTACGATCCGCCACCGACGAAGATCGAATTCGTTTCCGTTCCGGGCGGCCTTATCCGCCGAATGGGTCAGAGCGTTTCGGCGCCCGACCGGGCGGTGATCTCGCCGACGCGGTTGTACTGGTCGAATTCGACGCCGATCGTGAAGTCGGGCCCGGTGATGGTCAGCTTCGCGTGGTCGGGGGTGAACGCCGCGCCGAGCCCGCGCAGCCGCGCGTAGCCGTGCACCGCCCGGCGGTGGTCGCGCAGCCCCAGTTCGGCGATGGCCTGCTGGAGGACGCGCATGACGCGCGGGAACTCCGGCGGCGGGAGCCGGAACTCGGGGTGCTCGATGAGGAACGCCGCGCGGGTGCCCGACCCGACGTCGGCGTGGTAGTGCGTCCAGCAGCCCGTGACGGCCTTCGCCGCGTCCAGCAGCGCCCCGGCGACCCGGGCCGGCTCGAACCTCGGTTCGGCGGGCCCGCCGGGCAGCGCGCCGAACGGGACCTCCGCCGCCGCGAGCTGCTCGATCCCGTGCTGCCGGCCGAACTCGCGCACCCGCACCGAGTGCGCGATCAGCGGCTCGGCGTAACCGGACGGGTTCGCCCACGCCCACAGCCACGACCCCGGCCCGGGCGCCGCGCTGCCGAGCAGATGCACGCGGCTGCACACCAGTGCGCGGCTCCCGGCGAACTCGAACCGCTGTTCCTCAAGGTCGACGTGCCAGTTGTGCTCCCCGACGACCTCCTCCAGCCGCACCTGATGTTCAAGGGAGAAAATCGCCGCATCGTCGAGAACGTTGGCGAGAGTGATCACTTCGGACATGCGGGCAGGGTAGTGGCACGAACCCACCTGACGTGGACGAACGCGACTCAAGGTCGCCGAGGCGGACCGAGCGGCGCACAAGTCCGCAAGACGGCGCTCCCACCCTCGGCGCTCCCACCCTCGGCGCGCCCACCGGCGAACCGCCACCGGCGCCGAGGAACGCCCGGGGGCGAGTCTTCCCGGACGAGGCCAAGACCTCCGTTCGCGTGGAGGTGTGGGACGAGGGGGCCGCACTCCCGGTCGTCCGGCCGGAGAGGCACGACGCGACGAGCGGGCGGGGACCGCCGCGATCATCGAGCTCGTGGGTTGCGGGGTGAGGGGTGAGGGGTGGAAGTACTTAAGCGTGACAGATTCCCTGCTTCTGCCGCGTCCCTAGCTTGGTGATCACAGGAAAGAGCGCACCCCAGGGAGAAGCACATGAGCGACGTCACCGAGCTGGTCCAGCGTTACCTCACCGCGTGGAACGAGACCGACGCCGACGCGCGGCGGGCCGTCCTGGCGGACGTCTTCGCCGAGGACGCGGTCTACACCGACCCGCTGGCGTCCGTCCAGGGACGGGACGGGCTCGACGCCACCATCGCGGCCGTGCAGGCGCAGTTCGGCGGGCTGGTCTTCAGCCTCGGCGGCGCGGTGGACGCCCACCACGACATCGCCCGGTTCACCTGGCACCTGGGCCCGGAGGGCGGCGAGCCCGTCGTCATCGGCTTCGACGTCGCGGTGATCGGTGCGGACGGGCGGATCCGGCAGGTGCTCGGCTTCCTCGACAGGGTGCCGGCCGGAGCCTGACCGCTTTCCGGGGCGGGCCGCGCGACCGGCCCGCCCCGTCCACGCACACCGAGGAGGAACCGTGACCGCCTACGTCATCGCCCACCTGCAGGACGCCCCTCCGCACCCGGAGATCGCGGACTACATCGAGCGCCTGCCCGGCACCTTCGCGCCGTACGGCGGCCGTTACCTCGTGCACCTCACCGCGCACGAGGTGCTGGAGGGCGGCTGGCCCGGAGCCGTCGTGATGGTCGGCTTCCCGGGTATCGCCGAGGCGCGGGCCTGGTGGGACTCGCCCGCCTACCGGGAGATCGCACCGCTGCGCTCGCGGCACATCGAGGGCGACATCATCCTGGTCGAGGGCGTCCCCGACGGCTACGACCCGGCGCCCGCCGCGCGGGCCATGCGGGACGCGCTCGCCGCCGGACGGCCCGGGCCGGCTCGTCAGGCGGGGGTGTCGTAGTTGAACCCGAAGGCGCGGACGCCGGTCTCCGTGCGGGGCCGGTGGCTCGTCCCGGGGCCGAACGCCACGTAGGTGCCCGGTCCGTGGGCGAGGTCCCCCTCGATGAGCTCGCCGCGCACGACGAAGTACGCCTCGCCGTAGGTCTCGTGCACGTCGAGGCCCGGCCATTCGGCGCCCGGGGCGAGGTCGATCACCCACGTCCGGATGCCCGGCATGCCCGGGAGCATCCGGACGTGGACGCCGGGACCGAGCTCGACCGCCGGGACCTCGTCGACGTCCACGGGGATGATCTGTCCGGGAAGTACCTGTTCGGAAGCCGTCACCGGGGCAGCCTCTCACAGCCCGAGCCGGCCGGCGGCGTCCTTCAGCTCGCCCCGGGAGGCGATGCCGAGCTTGGGATAGGCCTTGTAGAGGTGGTAGCCGACGGTCCGGTGGCTGAGGAAGAGCCGCGCCGCGATGTCGCGGTTGGACAGGCCCCGCGCGGCGAGCCGGACGATCTGGAGTTCCTGCGGGGTGAGGGCGGCGGCCGCGCCGCCGGTCCGCGCGCCCCGGTCCCGGACGCCCGTCGCGGTGAGCTCGCCGCGGGCGCGTTCGGCCCACGGGCGCATGCCGAGCCGGTCGAAGACGTCCAGGGCGTCCTGCAGCCGCCCGCGCGCCTCGGCCTTGCGCCGGGCCCGGCGCAGCCACTCGCCGTAGAGCAGCGCGGTCCTGGCGTATTCGAGCGCGCGGTCGTCCCGGTCGTGCAGTCGGAGGGCGTCCGTGTAGAACGCCTCGGCCCGGTCGTCGGCGGCCAGCAGCCCGCGGCAGCGCAGCACGAGCGCGTCCGCCCACGGCAGCCGGACCGACCCCGCCCACCGCTCGAAGCGCTCCAGCGGCTCGTGGGCGCGCTCCGGCGCCCCGACCCGGACGGCCGACTCCACCAGGTCGGGCGTGGAGCGGGTGGCGCAGATGTGGTGGCGCATCGGCTCGCGGGTCAGCCGCTCGAAGCGGGCGAGCGCGGACTCGGCGCGGCCGAGCCCGAGGTCCAGCAGCCCGAGCGACCAGTGCGCCCACGGCGCGCCGGGCGAGACGCCGCCGACGGCGGCGCCGGCGAGGCCGTCCTCGGCGTTGCGGCGGCAGTCCGCCTCCCGTCCCCGCGCCGCGTCGAGGTAGGCGAGCACGCTGCCGAACTGGCCCGTCCACTGCCGCTGCCCGGTGTCGCGGGCGAGCCCGAGGGCCTCGGACGCCGTGGCGAGCGCGTCCAGATGCCGTCCGGTGAACACCTCGCCCTCGGCCACGAAGAACAGCACTGTCGGGAGCCGTCCCGCGCCGCCCCGGGCGCGCTGCTCGGCGGCCAGCGCCGTCGCCAGCGCGTGCGCGCCGGCGTCCTGCCCCAGCGCGAGCGCCGCACCGCACAGGATCATGAGGACCTGGTCGGGGACGCCGCCCCGCCGCCGCACCGCCTCGACGGTGCCGTCGAGGGACGGCGGCCGGCCGGCGCGGTCCCGGTCGAGGTGGGCGAGGAAGGGGGCGACGGGCGCGAACGGGCTCGTGCCGTCCAGCGGGAGGGCGGTCAGCCGGTCCAGCGTCTCCGCGAGCGCCCGCTCGCCCAGGTACCAGGACGGGTGGACGGCCTGGACCAGCAGCGCGGCGGCCCGGTCCGGGTCGGTGTCGCGGACGTGCGCGGCGCCGTCGAGCAGCGTCCGGCGGGCGGCGGCGTAGGACCCCTGCCAGAAGTCCGCGTGCGCCCGCACGGCGGCGATCCGCGCGGTCCCGGCCGGATCCGGCTCCAGCCGCCGGGACGCGCTCGCCCCCAAGGCCCTGGCACGTTCCAGGTCGCCCGCCTCCAGGGCCGCCTCCGCCGCCAGGGCCTCGCGGCGGGCCCGGGCGCCGGGCCCGGCGGTCAGCCGGGCGGCCTGCTCGTACGCGGCCGCCGCCGCCTTGTGCCCGCTGCGCTCCCGGGCGCGGACGGCGGCGCGTTCGAGCGCGGCGGCGACCTCGTCGTCGGCTCCGGTGGCGGCGGCCGCCAGGTGCCAGGCCCGGCGATCGGCGTGCTCGGGCGCGTCGAGGACGGCGGCGAGCGCGCGGTGGACGGCGAGCCGCCGCCCGAGCGGCGCCCGCTGGTAGACGGCGGCGCGGACGAGCGGATGGCGGAAGCGGATCGTGCCCTCGGCGTTCCCGCGCAGCACCAGGCCGGCCCGTTCGGCGGGGGCCAGGGCGTCGGCGGTCGCGCCCAGCTCGGCGGCGGCGCGCAGGATCACGCCCACCTCGCCGGACTCCTCGGCCGCCGCCGCCAGCAGCACGCTCTGGCACGCCTCCGGCATCCGGCTGACCTGGCCGTGGAAGGCCAGCCGCAGCCGGTCGGTCAGCGGGAGGGCGCGCGGCGCGAACGTCCCGCCGCCTTCGGCGGCCAGGGCGACGGGCAGTTCCAGCAGCGCCAGCGGGTTCCCGCCCGCTTCGGCGAGCAGGCGGTAGCGCAGGGCGGGAGCGAGCGGGGACCGGTCGAGCAGCGCGGCGGCCGCCTCCGGGGACAGCCCGGCCAGCCGCAGCTCCGGCAGGCCCGCCGCGGGGAAGGCGCCCTCGCCGTCCCGGACGGCGAACAGCATCACCACGCCCTCGGCCCGCAGGCGCCGGGCGGCGAACAGCAGCGCGTCCCGCGACGCCCGGTCGAGCCACTGCGCGTCGTCGATCAGGCAGAGCGCGCCGTCCGTCCCCGCGTAGTCGGTGAGCAGGGACAGCACGGCGAGTCCCACCAGCATCGGGTCGGCGCCGTCTCCCGCGCCGAGCCCGCACGCCGCCTCCAGGGCAGCGCGCTGCGGAGCGGGCAGCGCGGGGAGACCTCCCAGGGCCGGACGCAGGAGCAGGTGGAGTCCCGAGTACGGGAGTTCCGCTTCGAACTCGACGCCCGTGCCGCGGACCGTCCGCATGTCCCCGGCCGCCGCGGCGGCGTGGTCGAGGAGCGCCGTCTTGCCGATGCCCGGCTCCCCGCGCAGCACCAGCACCGCACTGTCCCCGCGGCGCGCCGCGGCGAGCAGATCCGCGACCGCCGCGACCTCCGCCTCTCTCCCGCACAGCTCGACCGGCCCCACCATGACCCACCTCGCCCCTTTTGTCCCCCTCTAGAGATACAGGCTCCGCCACGGTCCCGGCCGGCATCGAGCCGGACGGCGGCGCGGCCCTGGACGGCCCGCGCCGGACGCTCCCCTCCTCTGATCGACAAAAGAAGATCTCAACAATTGACAAAGAGTTCCGTTCTCACCGACGTTTCGACGCCGATTCCAAAGCGGGCGTGTCCAGGCCGACGCCGGTTTCCTCCAAAACCCGGCGGGTAGTCCACCGGAATGGAGACATGGGACGCCATCACCTCTCGGCGGAATGTTCGGAAGTTCACGGACGAACATATCCCGGACGGCGATATCGATCGCATTCTCGAGGCGGCCCGGCGGGCGCCGTCCTCCAAGAACTGGCAACCCTGGGATTTCGTCGCCGTCACCGACCGTGACCAGTTGGCCGATTTGGCGGGCGTCGGACGGTACGCCGATTACCTGGGCGGCGCCGCGGCGGCCATCGCCCTGGTCGTCCGTGACTTCGAGGAGGCGTCCGAGCGCGAGACCGCGTTCTTCGATCTCGGGCAGGCGAGCATCAGCATCATGCTCGGCGCGGTCGACCTCGGCATCGCCAGCGGGCACGCGGCCGTCTTCGACCAGGACGCCGCCCGCCGCGTCCTCGGGCTTCCCGGCGACCGCGTCTGCCCCTACGTGGTGGCCCTCGGCTATCCCGCCGCGCGCCCGCTGAAGCCGGTCGAGCGGCCGAACCGCCGGTCCTTCGACGACGTCGTCCACCGCCATCGCTGGTGACGCGCGGACCGCCGCCCAGTGGGCGCCAAGGGCCCTTGCGCGGCTTCATGGGGGTTTCCGAGGTCGTTAAGGCGGCTTTAGGGCGGGCGTCGTTACCGTCCCGACGGCAAGAGCGGCAGGCCGGACGTCTCCGGTCCGGCGGCCGCCGGACACCACGTTGGGAAGGTCTCCATGCGCAGATCGGTCGCATATCCCCTCACCGCCCTGGCCGCCGTCGGGTCGACCCTGTTCGTCGCGAGCCCCGCGTCGGCGCACGGGTACGTCTCGTCCCCGCCGAGCCGGCAGGCGCTGTGCGCGAAGGGCACCGTCTCCGGCTGCGGGCCCATCCAGTGGGAGCCGCAGAGCGTCGAGGGGCCGAAGGGCCTGCGCAACTGCCACGGCGGGAACGCGCAGTTCGCGGAGCTGTCGAACAAGAACCGGAACTGGCCCGCGACGAACGTCGGGAAGACCGCGACGTTCAACTGGGTCATCACCGCGCGGCACCGCACCGCGAACTGGCAGTACTTCATCGGCGGGACGCGCGTCGCGTCGTTCGCCGGGAACAACCAGATGCCCGGCACGGTGGTCGCGCACAAGGTCGACCTCAGCCGCTTCTCGGGACGGCAGACGGTGCTCGCGGTGTGGAACATCGGCGACACCGCGAACGCGTTCTACAACTGCGTCGACGTGAACATCGGCGGCGGTTCCGGCGGGACGGCCCGTCCGCCCGCCGGCCCGAAGCCCACGGGCGAGCCGCCGACGAAGCCGACCACCCGGCCGTCCACGGGACCGTCCACGGGGGCGCCCGCGCAGCCGAGGCCGCCCGCGGCCGGGACCGAGTGGAAGGCATGGCAGACGTACAGGGCGGGCGACGTCGTGACGTACCAGGGCAAGAAGTACCGCTGCCGGCAGGCGCACCAGTCGATCCGCAGCTGGGAGCCCTCGCAGTTCACCCTGGCCCTCTGGCTTCCGCTGTGAAGGCCCGGGCCGCGCTGGCCGCGGCCGCCGTCCTCGCACCGCTGCTGCTGACGGCGTGCGGCGGCGGCGAGGACGCGGACGGACGCCCGGTGAGCGCCGCGACCCCGGCGGCGAAGCACAACGACGGCGACGTGATGTTCCTGCAGATGATGATCGAGCACCATCGGCAGGGGCTCGAGATGGCGGAACTGGCGGCCGAGCGGGCGCCGAGCCCGGACGTGCGCGTCTTCGCGGGGGCGGTCGAGGCGACGCAGACCGAGGAGGCCAAACGGATGATCGCCTGGCTCCAGGCGTGGTCGAAGCCCCTGAAGGCGCAGCACGGGCACGGGCACGGTCACCACTCGGCGCACGGCGCGATGCCCGCCACCGGCGCCAAGGAGATCGCGGCGCTGAAGCGGGCGAAGGGCGCGGCGTTCGAGACGGCGTTCCTCAACCTGTTCATCGCCCACCGGCACAACGCCGTCGAGATGGCGCGGACGGAGCTCGCGGAGGGCGCGAACCCGGACACGAAGGCGTTCGCCGAGCGGGTCCGGGACTCCCGGACCGACCAGATCCAGCAGATGCTCGGCATGCTCGGCACCTGACGCCCGGACGGACGGCGCCCCGGCACGGACGTGCCGGGGCGCCTTCGGCGTTCACGGGTCAGTTCGGCGATCCCGCGTACTCGAGCTCGTGCCGGTGCGCCTCCATCTTGGGCGGGACGACGGGGAGCGGACGGCCCGTGACCGCGGTGTACCGCAGCAACGCGACCATCGGGAACGCGACGTCCGCGAGGTCGAGCCGCAGGGTGACGACCGGGCCGTCGAGCATGTAGAGGGCGCCGACCGGGCGGTACATCGCGTCGCACGTCCACGGCCGCGGGAACCGGCCGACGGTCGCGCCGGTGAAGTCGTCCACGACGTCCAGTGCGCCGGACGGCATGGGCTCCAGCACCAGCCCGGCGGGCAGCGTCACCCGGAAGCACAGCTCGGGCGGCGCCTCGTCGCGGTGCAGCACCGCCGACAGCAGGACCCCGGTCGCGGTGCCGCGCGCGACCAGATCGGTGCCGGGCGCGACCGCCGGGAACGTGCGCAGGGTCGGCCGGGCCACGATCGGGAACCCGTCGCCCCGGACGAGCGGGGCCAGCCGGAGCCACCGGCCGTGCGCGGTGGCGAGCCACGCCCCGTCCGCGGCCCGCCCCTCCCAGCGGTAGGCGCCGCCGTCCTGCTCGGCGGGCCACACGTCGCCGCGGACGGACATGAGATGCGACGTCACCCACACCGCCATGGCGGCCCCGTTCGTTGACTTCTCCACGGCGCTCTTTCTCCCGAAGGAACCGGCACGGCCGGTCGATGTGGCGGGCGCGCCGCGGCGGCCCCCGCCCGCCGCGACGTCCGCCGCCCCTCCCGGACGGCCACGCGGCGGTGGCGGGTCCGGCATCCAGGACCTTAGGGAGCGCCGGATTAGTGCCGCCTGACCTCGGCCTTAAGAGCCGCATAAAGGCGTTGCGCTCAGCGCCGCGGCCCCGTACGGCGGCCCCGTTTCGCGCGGCCCGGCGCGTCCGGCTCGGTGCGCAGCCACATCTGGATGCGGGCGCCGCCGAGCTGCGGGGACCGGTCCACGCGCAGGCTGCCGCCGGTGGCGGCGGCGAGCCGCCGGGCGATGTCGAGGCCGAGCCCCGTGGACCCGGCGCCGGACGTCCCGCGGCGCAGCGCGGCCCGCTCGTCGGCGATGCCCGGCCCGGCGTCGGCGAACAGCAGGCCCACGGCGTGCCGCCCCCGGTGCACGGTGACGGTGAACCCGGCGCCGCGCGGGGTGTGCCGGAACACGTTGCCCATCAGCGCGTCGATCGCCGCGACCAGCTCGGCGCGCGCGACCGGCACCGGGACCGGGCCGTCCGGCGCGATGAGCTGGTGCGGGCGGCCCTGGTCCTCGGCGAGCGCGGACCAGAACTCCAGCCGTTCCCGGACGACGTCGGCGGCGTCGCACCCGGCGGCCTGCGGGCGGGGCCGCCGGGCGGCGGCGATGAGCGCGTCGATCTCGCCCTCCAGCCGGGCCAGGGCCTCCCGGCCGCGGTCGAGGCGGCGGGGGTCGCCCGGGTTGGCGACGAGCCCGTCGATGCTCAGGCGGAGGGCGGTCAGCGGGGTGCGGAGCCGGTGCGACAGGTCCGCGGCGGTCTCCCGTTCGGTCGCCAGCAGGCCCGCGACCTGCTCGGCCATCGTGTTGAACGCGGTCGCGGCGGCCCGCAGCTCGCGCGGGCCGTCCGGCGTGACCCGCACGTCCAGGTCGCCGGCGCCGACCCGGCCGGCGGCGTCGGCGAGCCGCCGGGACGAGCGGACGACGCGGGTGGCGAGCCGGTCCCCCATCGCGACGGCGACCGCGCCGAGCGCGAGCGCCACCCCGGCGAGCGTCAGCCACGCCTCGGTCACGCCCCGGGACAGTTCCGCGCCCGGGACGAACACCTCGACGACCGCGGCGGGCGCGCCGTCCCGCACCACCGGCCGCAGCAGCACCTCCCCGCCGCGCAGCCCGGCCACGAACGCCCGGCCGCCGTCGCGGGCCGCGGCGACGTCGCCGGGCGCGGCGTGCGGCGTCCCGACGGTGGCGGACGGCAGGTGCAGCGCGAGCCGCCCGTCCGCCCCGGCCTCGGTGGACGCGACGGCGTCGGCGAGGACGTCCGGGTCCGCGGTGATCGCGAGCACCGGGATCAGCGACGCGGCCTGCCGTTCGGCGCCCGTCAGGGCCCGGTCGCGGGCGATCTGCTTCACCACCAGGCCGAGCGGGAGCAGGAACGACACCGCGACCATGGTGGTCACGGCGAACGCGACGAGGGCCAGGGTGCCGCGCATGCCGCCCGGACCCGGGCCCCTCATCGCGGCCGTCCGGTCATAATGTCCGCCATGCGTATACGGTTCGCGACCGCGTGGTGCACGGCGACGCTGGCCGGTCTCACGGTGAGCTGGTGGGGCGTGCAGCACGCCGTCGGCGGCACGGCGCTCGGCGACGCGCCCGCGGCGGCGGTCCCGGCCCGCACCGGACGGCCGCCCGCGCCGCAGAGCCCGCCCGCGTCGTCGCCCGCGAAGCGGGAGACGCTGGCGCCGTCGCCGAGCCGGACGCCCGCGAGCCCGTCAGCCACGCCGACCGCCGGACGGTCCGCGGCGCCGCCGGGGGCGTCGTCCGAGGGGCGGCTGCGCACCTTCACGCTGAAGTCGGGACGGGTGGTGCTGGAGGTGCACGAGTACGGTGCGCGGCTCGTGTCCGCCTCCCCCGAGCGGGGGTTCACGGTCCGCGAGTGGCGCCGCGAGGAGTGGCTGCGGGTGGACCTGACGGACGGCGAGCACGGCTCGGCCGTGTTCGCGACCTGGAACGGCCATCCGACCCTCGTCGAGGTGCACGAGTACTGACCGGGTCACGGGGCCGTCAGCATCACGCCGACGCCGCGGACCGTGTGCAGGTAGCGGGGGCGCGCGGCGGTCTCCCCCAGCTTGCGGCGCAGCCACGACATGTGGACGTCGAGGGTCTGGTCGTCGCCGTTCGCCTGCCGCCACACCTCGGCGAGGACCTCCCGGCGGCGCACCACCCGGCCGGACCGGGCCGCGAGGAACGCGAGGAGGTCGAACTCCAGGCGGGTGAGCCGCAGCGGCGTCCCGTCCAGGCTGGCGCGGCGCGCGTCCCGGTCGATGCGCAGGCCGCCCACCTGCAGGACGTCCGGCGGCGCGTTCGTCCGGACGCGGCGCAGCACCGCGTGGATGCGCGCGTCGAGCTGGTCGCCGGAGAACGGCTTGACCACGTAGTCGTCGGCGCCGGTGCGCAGCAGCCGGACGATCTCGCGCTCGTCGTCCCGCGCGGTCGCGATGATCACGGGGGTGTCGGTGACGGCGCGCAGCATCTTCAGCGCCTCGGCGCCGTCGAGGTCGGGCAGCCCGAGGTCGAGGACGATCATGTCGTAGCCGTGGCCGTCGGTCGCCTCGCGCAGCGCGTCCAGCGCGCGCACGACGCTGTGCACGGCGTGCCCGAGATCGGTCAGCTCGTGGATCAGCGCCTGCCGGACGATCTCGTCGTCCTCGACCAACAACACCGTCGCCATGACGGCCAAAATAGAACAATCTTCGTGTTCGCGGCGCCCGTTCGGGCTGTTCGGGGCGAGGTCAGCGCGGGAAGTACCCCTCGGCGGTGAGCCGTTCGGCGGCGCGCGCGTAGAAGGACTGGTCGGACGGGACGGCCGTCGCGAGGCCGTCCACGTACCGGTTGTACATGCAGAACGCGGCGGCGATGAGCACCGTGTCGTGGATCTCGACGTCGGTCGCCCCGGCGGCGCGGGCGGCCGCCACGTGCTCCGCACCGACCTCGCGCCCGCCGCGCCGCACGGCCGCCGCGATCGCCAGCAGCGCCCGCAGCCGGTCGGACACGGGCGCCGTGGACGGGTCCGCGTGGACCCGCTCGACGAGCGTCGCCCCGCCGGGAAGCTGCACGGCGGCGCACGCGCCGTGGGTGGAGGCGCAGTAGCGGCACCCGTTCAGCTCCGACACGTACGC
The DNA here is from genome assembly GCF_042675525.1 of Actinomadura sediminis. NCBI lineage: Bacteria > Bacillati > Actinomycetota > Actinomycetes > Streptosporangiales > Thermomonosporaceae > Actinomadura > Actinomadura sediminis. Next base: position 18,558 of record NZ_JBHTJA010000038.1, on the reverse strand, counting down.
GCCGATCAGCTCGCGCTCGCCGCGCTCCAGCGGGCCGGGGCCGCGCAGCAGCGTCTCGGCGAGCATCGAGAGCGGCCCGGCCGTCTCCGGGCGGAACCGCAGCAGCGAGGGCAGCCCCGGGATGCCGTCGTCCAGATCGATGTGCGCCAAATCCTGCCTCCCGCCGGGCCTATCCGTATCGCCCGATACTGCCCGTTCGGTGATCAGGAGGGTAGTTTTCTCGCCACTCCACAAAAGGTCATGGTCTCCTTCGGCTCCCCCCACGGGCTCGGCTCCGGACGCCAGTGCGGGCACGACACCACCCCGGGTTCCAGCAGCTCCAGGCCGTCGAACAGCGCCTCGATCTCCTTCGCCGTCCGCGCCCGGATGAGCTGCGGCGTCCCGCTGGAGTTCCACGCGTCCGTCGCCGCGCGCGTCACGTCCACGTCCAGGCAGGCGTGCGAGAGCGCGACGAAGCTGCCGGGGGCGAGCGCGTCGGTGAACGCCCGCAGGATCCGCCGCGCCTCGCCGTCGTCGGTCACGAAGTGCAGCAGCGCGAGCATCATCAGCCCGACCGGACGGTCGAAGTCGAGCGTGCGCGCGGCCCCGTCCAGGATGCGCGCGGGATCGCGGACGTCCGCGTCGATGTAGTCGGTCGCGCCCTCCGGGGTGCCCGCGAGCAGCGCCCGCGCGTGCGCGAGGACGAGCGGGTCGTTGTCGACGTACACGATCCGGCTCTCGGGCGCGACCCGCTGCGCGATCTCGTGCGTGTTGTCGACCGTCGGCAGCCCCGTCCCGACGTCGAGGAACTGCCGCACCCCCTCGGTCCCCGCCAGGTGCCGGACGCACCGGCCGAGGAACAGCCGGTCGCTGCGGGCGGCCGACACGATCCCCGGGACCTCCCGGGCGACGCGCTCGCCCGCGGCGCGATCGACCTCGTAGTGGTCCTTGCCGCCGAGCCAGTAGTCCCAGACGCGTGCGGAGACCGGCCGATCGGTCTGGAAACGCTCGTCGGGGGGCATACCGGCCTCCTCGTCAAGGAATGTCGGGGACGACAGTACAACGCGGACGCGCGGACGTCCGGAACCGGTGCCCGCCCGGAGGCGGCGGGCACCGGTTCCGGACCGGGTCAGCGCAGGTCGAGGTCCCGGCGGCGGAAGGCGGCGAACCCGGCCGCGACGAGCGCCGCGGCGATCAGGGTGAGGACCACCAGGGGCGTCCAGCTCATCTCCGCGCTCGGGAGCATCGGCACGTGCCCGAACGGGGACAGGTCGTCCATCCACCCCGGCAGTTGCAGCAGCCCGCCGAACGTCGTGACGAAGACGGCGTACACCACGATCGCCCACGCGGCGGGGATCGCGCGCGGTGCCAGGCCGAACAGCGCGAGCGCCGCCCCGCCCGTGATCCACACCGCCGGGGTGTAGGCGAGCGCGGCGCCGACCGTCCTCGGCAGCAGCCCCGCGTCGCCGACCGACATCGCCGCCGCGGCCCCCGCGCCGAGCCCGGTGAGCAGCAGCATCACGACGCCGCCCGCCAGCGCGACGGCCACGTGGCCGGCGAGCCACCGGGTCCGCGACACGGCCGTCGCCAGAACCGGCTCGGCCCGCCCGGCGATCTCCTCGCTCCGCGGCTTCTGCATCGCCAGGATCACCTGGACGCCGCAGACCGCCGCCAGCATGGACGCGATCACGCTGACGAACCGGTCGGCGAGCGACGAACCGGGCAGGGAGCCCACCCAGTCCTGCAGCGCCGCGTTCTCGGCGATCGCGTCCCGCACGTCGCCCGCGAACGCCCCGTACACGGCGCCGAGCGCGGCCATCGACACCGCCCACCACAGCAGCCCGGAGCGCTGGAGCCGCAGCGCCAGCCCGAGCGGCGTGCCGAGGGACGCCGACGCGGTCCGCGGCCCTGGACGCGGCGGCAGCAGGCCCGCGCCGACGTCGCGGCGCGCGGCCAGCGCGAACGCCGCGGCGAGCAGGCCGCCCGCCAGCAGCAGCGCGAGCGCGAGCGGCCACCACCGGCCGTCCACGTACACCTTCGTGGCCTGCGCCCATCCGATCGGCGACAGCCACGACAGCGCGCCGCCGCCCATGTCGCCGACCGCCCGCAGCGTGTACGCGACCGCGATCAGCGCGCCCGCGATGCCGCTCGCGGCCCGGCCGTACTCGGTGAGCTGCACGGTGACGGCCGCGACGGCGGTGAAGACCAGCCCCACCGCGGTCAGCGCGGCGCCGAACAGCAGGGAGCCCGGCCATGTCACGGTCTCGATGCCCGAACCGCCCAGTGCGAGCGCCGTCAGCGCGCCCAGCACGACGTTCGCGCCGCCCACCACGAGCACCGCGGCGGCGAGCGGCGCGTGCCGTCCCACCACCCCGGCGCGGACGAGCTCGGCCCGTCCGGCCTCCTCCTCGGCCCGGGTGTGCCGGACGAGCAGCAGGACGCTCATCAGCGCCGCGAAGATCGCGACGAAGCCGAGCATCTCGTTCGCGAGCATCGCCCCGTAGGTGTAGTCGCCGAGGCCGTGCCCCGGACCGCTGAACGCGGCGCCCGCCGGGCTGTCGACCAGGTCGGCGCGCGACTGCCGGTCCGCGGCCGTGGGGTAGGTGGAGGCGAGGTTCGAGGCGGTCATCGCCGTGCCGAGCGACAGGGCGAGCAGCCACACCGGGAGCCGGACCCGGTCGCGGCGCAGCATGAACCGCGCGAGCGTCCCGGTGCCGGTGAGCGTGCTGTCGCCCGCCGGACGGCTGCCGGTCGCGGCGCCGGTCTCGGTCGCGACGGCCATCACGCCCCCTTCCCGTCCCGCGCGGCCGTACCGTCCGCGACGCCCTCGACGGGCACGCCGTTGTCCGCGAGCTCGTCGCCGTAGTGCCGCAGGAACAGCTGCTCCAGCGTCGGCGGCCGGCTGATCAGCGTGCGCGGGACGAACTCGCTCAGCCGGCGGACGACCGCGCCCAGATGCTCGGCGTCGACGTCGAACCGCACCCGCCCGTCCTCGGCGGTGAACTCGTGGACGCCGGGCAGCCCGTCGAGCCCGGTGACGCGGCGTTCGGTCTCGGCCTCGATGGTGGTGCGGGTCAGGTGCCGCAGGTCGCGGAGGGCGCCGCTCTCCACGATCCGGCCGAGCCGGATGATGCTCACCCGGTCGCACAGCTTCTCGACCTGGCCGAGGATGTGGCTGGACAGCAGCACCGTGCGGCCCTCCGCGCTCGCCTCGGCGACGCACTCCTGGAACACCGCCTCCATCAGCGGGTCGAGCCCCGCGGTCGGCTCGTCCATGATGAGCAGCTCGGCCCGCGAGGCCAGGGCCGCGACCAGCGCCACCTTCTGCCGGTTGCCCTTGGAGTACGTGCGTCCCTTCTTGGCGGTGTCGAGGTCGAAGCGGTCGCACAGCTCGTCGCGGCGGGCCCGGTCGAGGCCGCCGCGCAGCCGGGCCAGCAGGTCGATGGCCTGCCCGCCGGTGAGGTTGGGCCACAGGTCGACGTCACCGGGGACGTAGGCGATGCGGCGGTGCAGCGGCACCGCGTCGCGCCAGGGGTCGCCGCCGAGCAGCCGGGCCGTCCCGGCGTCGGCGCGCAGCAGGCCCAGCAGGATCCGGATGGTGGTCGACTTCCCGGCGCCGTTGGGGCCGAGGAAACCGTGGACTTCGCCGGTGCGGACGGTCAGGTCGAGACCGTCCAGGGCGCGGGTCCGGCCGAACGACTTGACCAGGCCGGACACCTCGATGGGGAATGCGGAACTTGCGGTCATGACAACACCTCGTGACGGGTGCGGAGGACGGGGGTTCACGCGGGCGCGCGGCGCCGCGGCGGTGGTGGAGGACGGCCGGGTGGGCCGTGTGCGCGCACCATGGGCCGTCCGGCCGGAATCGCGCGGACGGACGGGGGGTGCGTGAGCGGGTCAGGCGGGCGGGTCGGAGTCGGCCTTGCGGGCGGCCGCGTCGGACGTGGGGATGCGCGGCCCGGTCGACTCGGCGAGCATCCGGTCCAGGGTCGCGCGCATCTGCACGACCAGCTCCGGGGCCAGCAGGTCGTCGGTGAGGATGTCGAGCATCGCGCGCGCCATGCGCGCGTACCCCTCGGGGCCGAGCATGTCGGCGCCCAGCGCCCGCGAGATGTGCTCGTGGATCACGGTGAGGCCGAAGTTCAGCCCCGTGATGACGACCGCGTAGGCGTGCGGGTCGGAGGTGTTCGGCCGGGACAGCCCCGGAGTGTCGCCCTTGAGCATCTCCTTGCCGGCCCGGACGGCGTCGTCGAACAGCTCGGCCGCCCCGGGCGAGCCGTCCACCAGCGCGCGGGCGAGGTAGCGCTGCAGCGGCAGCACCTCGTTCATCGCCGCCGTGGTGAAGCCGGGGTTGGCGATCCCGCCTTGTAGACCCTCCAGCTTGGTGCGTTTGAGGGTCTCCAGGGCGTACTCGTCGCAGGCCCGGCGCAGCGCCTCCTTGGAGCCGAAGTGGTGCTGCACGAGCCCCGGCGAGACCCCGGCCGCCCGCGCGATCCCGCGGATCGTCGCGCCGTTCACGCCGTGCTCGGCGAACTCCCGGAGCGCCGCGTCGCGGATGCGCGCGCGTGCCGTCAGCTCCTCGGCGGCCCGCTCGCGCATCTCGTCCATGCCTCCAGTATGCAATACAAGCGTTCAATCTGCAATACGCGTGTACCGCACGCATGGTGACGCGACGGTGACAGGAGTTCCCCAGGTCGGGACGGCTCCGCCGCAACCCGGCCCGCGTGCCCGGTGTTCCCGGAGCGACACCTGCGAGAGGAACGGACGATGGACGCCTGGAGCGTCATGCAGAACTTCTACGCCGCCGAGGCCGCCTACGTGGCCGCGGGCGGGTACGGCACGGCCGACTACGGCGCGGTCGCCGCCTGGCTGGACCCCGAAGTGGTCCTGTACCAGGCGCCCGGCCTCCCGTTCACCGGCACGGGAACGTGGCGCGGCCACGACGGCATGGAACGGTTCCTCGCGCGGTTCAGCGAGGTCTGGGAGTCGATGGAGTTCCTGGACCAGGAGCACCGGGGCGACCGGGACACCGTGGCGGTGCGCAACCGGGTCCGGTTCCGCGCGCGGGCGACGGGACGGGCGGTCGAGACGGAGGTCCTGCAGTGGATCACCGTCCGGGACGGCCGCATGCTCGAATGCCGCCCCGTCTACTGGGACCCCGCCGCCGTCGCCGCGGCCTGCGCACGGACGGACGCCGCATAGCGGGCACGCCCGTCCGTGCGCCCCCGGCCGCGAACGACCGGGGGGGCGCCCCGCCCGATCCGGCGCCCGCCCCGGCGCCGGGCGGGCGCCCGGGCATGGTCGGGCCCCGCGCGGTCAGGGCGCCGATGAGCCGCGTGGGGCCGGGGGCCCGGTCAGGTCCACTGGCCGGGCTGGTAGTCGCCGGCGGGCTGGCGGACGATGACGTTCATCCGGTTCCAGGCGTTGATGACCGCGATGAGGGACACCAGCTCGGTGAGCTGGTCCTCGTCGTAGTGCTTCGCGGCGTTCGCCCAGACCTCGTCGGAGACGCCGCCGTCCGCGAGGCGGGTGCCCTGCTCGGCGAGGGCGAGGGCGGCGCGCTCGGCCTCGGTGAACACCGTCGCGTCCCGCCAGGCCGCGACGAGGTTGAGGCGCACGGGCGTCTCCCCGGCGTGCGCGGCGTCCTTGGTGTGCATGTCGGTGCAGACGCCGCAGCCGTTGATCTGGCTGGCGCGGATCTTCACCAGCTCCTGCGTCGCGGGCGGGAGTGCGGATTTCCCCGCGGTGGCCGCCGCCTGAAGGTGCTTCATGAACTTGGTCGCGGCGGGGTTGCCGTAGTAGTCGAACCGGGCTTCCATGGCGATCTCCTCGTGGTGTCGATGGTGACACCGCAATGACGGACCGGCCCGGCGAGATGTGACCGGACGGCGAATGTGACGTGCGACACTCGATGGGCGCGGTGCGGGCGGACGGCGTCACGGAGCCCGTCGCGGCATCTCGGCCCTGCACGAGGAGCTCAAGCGCTGATTGTTTGCCTTTGTTGGGGATTGTCGCTTTTGGGGACGGTGACATCCCCCTCGAAGGAGGTGGTGAGCATGGCCAGGCACCGCGTGCACCGCCCCGGCTGGCCGCTGCTGGTGGGGCTGCTCGGGTTCGCGTTCCTCCTGTACGTGTGGGTGTGGTCGTCGACGCAGGGCGGCCCGCCGTTCTGGGGCTGATCCCCGGACGGTCCCGGCCGCGGCTTTTTCGTGCGCGGCGACCGGAGCCCGCGGCCGGACGGGCTGGAGTCGCCGTTCCGCGCCGGGTCCAGCGGATCGCGCGGGCCACCACGGCGGCGGAGCGCCCCCGGCTCACCGAGGTGATCACCGCGCGGGCCGCTGACCCCGGGGATCAGACCTTGCGGGCGAGGATGCCGGTCTGGTCGAACGGCCGCTCGCCCGGCGCGGGACGGCGCGACGTCCGGGCCGTCTCCTCGAAGCCGGCGTCGCGCAGCAGCGCGGCCATGTGGTCGGCGGGCCAGCGGTAGGCCCGCACGACCTTGTGGTCGAACGGCGCCGGGGCGTCGCCGCCCGCGAAGAAGCCGAGCATGAGGTGGCCGCCGGGGACGAGCACCCGGCGGAACTCCGCGAGGATCCCCGGCACGTCGTCCGGGACCGCGTGGATGATCGAGTACCAGGACAGGACGCCGCCCACCGATTCGGACGGGACGTCGAGGGCGGACATCGTGCCCTCGGCGAAGCGGACGCCGGGGTGGGCCGCGCGGGCGTGGGCGATCATCTCGGGCGACAGGTCGATGCCGAAGGCGTCCGCGCCGAGGGAGCGCAGGTGCGCCGTGTAGTGGCCGGGGCCGCACCCGACGTCGGCCACCGGTCCCTCCACGGTCTCGGCGAACGCGGCGACCAGCGCCCGGTCGACGGGATGGTGGCGGCGGACGTCGCCGAAGAGTTCGGCGTACAGGGGGACGACGGCGTCGTAGGCGTCCCGGGTCTGGTCGATCATGGGCGCCGACCCTACGGCACGGCACGGGCGGACGTGCATCGCCGCAGGTGACGCAGGTGTGCGGACGGTCGAGCGGGGTAGCGGCGATGCGTGGTGTACGTGCTCGCTCTCGGGGCGGCCGCGCTGTTCGGGCTGGGTTCGGCCGTGCAGCAGCGGGCGGCCTCGCGCGCGCCCGAGGGCCTGGTGCTGCACTGGCGGCTGCTGTGGTACCTGGCGCGGCAGCGGCTGTGGCTGGTGGGGGTCGGGACGGCCGTGGTCGGCAACGTCCTGAGCGCGCTGGCGCTCGGCAAGGGCGGGGTGGCGCTGGTGCAGCCGCTGCTGGTGACGCGGCTGCTGTTCGCGCTGCCGATCGCCGCGACGTGGGAGCGGCGGCGGCTGACCGGGCGGGAGTGGGGCGGCGCGATCGCGATCTCCGGCGGGCTCGGGGCGTTCCTGGTCGCGGGCCGTCCGGAGGAGGGCGAGGCCACCGACGCGCCGATCTGGATCTGGCTGCTGATCGCGGGGCTGGTCGGGCTGATCACGGGCGGGCTGGTGAAGGTGGCGCGGCACCTGGCGCCGGAGAAGGAGGCGCCGGTGCTCGGCGTCGGCGCGGGGATGCTGTTCGGGCTCCAGTCGGCGCTGACGGACACGGCGATGGGACGGCTGTTCGATCACGGGCTGGTCGCGCTGCTGCTGCACTGGTCGCCGTACGCGGTCGCGGCGGTGGCGGTGACGGGGACGCTGCTGCTGCAGAGCGCGTTCAAGCTGGAACCGCTGGAGGCGTCATATCCGCCGCTGGCGGCGGTGGAGCCGCTGGCGGGGATCGCGATCGGGCTGGGGGTGCTGGGCGGCACGGTCCGGCTGTCGCCGATGTGGCTGGGCATCGAGGCGGTGGGGCTGCTGGTCATGACGGCCGGGGTGTGGGTGCTGGCGAAGGCCGCGGTCGCCTACGAGCGGGAACTGGAGCGCGGGACATGAGGACGTCCGTCGCGGTCCTGGTGGAGCTGCAGCGGGACGCCGGCGCGGGCGGGCACGTGAAGTGCTGGGAGCGGTTCGCGGAGGCGGCGGCGCGGGACGACCCTGGCGTCGACCTCACGCTCTACGTGCTGGGACAGCGGGACGGGGTCGAGCCGCTGTCGGACACCGTCCGGTTCGTCACGCTGCGTCCCATGCTGGGGGACGGGCCGCTGGCGCGGCTGCTCGGCGGGGTCGACGCGACGGACCTGGCGCCGTACCACCCCGGCCTGGCGGTGCGGCTGCGCAAGCACGACGTCTGGCATCTGACGCACGCGTTCGCGTTCGCGGGCACGGCCGTCCGGCTGGCGGGGCGGCTGCCCGAACGGCCGGGGATGGTGTGCTCGCTCCACACGGACGTGCCCGCGCTGACGGCCGCCTACCTGCGGCAGCTCCGGATGCCGGGGGCGGTCGCGGACGCCGCCGCCGCGCTGGCCCGCCGGCGCCGGGACCGGCTGCTGCGGGCGTGCGACCGGGTGCTGGTCGCGACGCCGCCGGAACGGGGCGAGGTCGAGGCGGTCGTGGGGTCCGGCCGGGTGTCGCTGCTCGGCCGGGGGGTCGACGTGGACCGGTTCCGGCCCGACCCGGCGGCGCGGGCGCGGCTCGCGGCCCGGCACGGGCTCGGGGACGCCGAGACGCTCGTCCTGTTCGCGGGGCGGGTCGACGCGTCCAAGCGGGTGATGGTGGCGGGCGAGGCGGTGCGGCGGCTGCGCGCGGACGGACGGGACGTGCGGCTCGTCGTCGCCGGGTCGGGCGCGGCCGCCGGGCCGCTGTCGGCACTGCTCGGCGAGGGGGTCACGCTGCTCGGCCGGCTCGGGCAGGACGACCTCGCGGAGGTGTACGCGGGCTGCGACATGCTCGCGTTCCCGTCCCGCAGCGAGACGATCGGCAACGTGGTCGCGGAGGCGATGGCGTGCGGGCTGCCGGTGGTGCTGCCCGAGGTGGCGCTGACGACGACGTGGCTGGCGGCGCCCGGACGGGACGGCGTCGTGGTGCGGCGCGACGACCCGGACGGGTGGGCCCGCGAGATCGCGGCGCTCGCCGGCGACCCGGCGCGCCGCGCGGAGCTGGCGCGTGCGGCCGTCGCGACGTCCCGGGCGCGGCACCGGTCGTGGAGCCGGGTGCTCGCCGAGGACCTGCTGCCGGTGTGGCAGGAGACGGCGGGACGTCAGGTGGTGCGGCGCTCGATCTCCTGACGGTGCAGCGCCTGCAGCAGCGGGGACGTGTCGAGGGCGGCGATGCCGGTGAGCAGGATCGCGAGGCCGAGGACGGTCAGGCCGGACGGCAGCAGGCCGACGCGGATCCGCTCGTCGAACAGCAGGATGCCGAGGGTGACGGCGACGGCCGGCTCGGTGGAGTCGATCACCGGCATGGTCGCGGCGAGCGGCCCGGCCTGGAACGCGCTCTGGATCAGCACCAGCCCGCCGATGCTCGCGATCACCAGCACGTACGTCTGCCAGGACGTGAACAGCGCGGCGAAGCCCTGCTCGATCTTGGCGACGGTGGCGGCGAGCAGCACCGACTGGGTGCCCATGACGAGGCCCGCGGCGAGCGCGATGAGGGACGCGCGGGGCAGCTCGCCCGCGTACCGGGCGGCGGTCAGCGCGACGGCGGTCGCGGCGAGGACGGCGGCGATCGTCAGCAGCCACTCCCCCGGCGGGACGGGGTGCTCGCCGCCGCGCGGGTCGGCGGCGACGAGCGCGAGCGCGAGGCCCCCGGCGACGGCGAGCGCCCCGTACCATTCGCGGGCGCCCATCCGCAGGTGGTAGAGCCACACCGACAGCGGGATCGCGAAGACCAGCTCGGTGACGATCAGCGGCTGGACGAGGGCCAGCGGGCCGAACGCCAGCGCGAGCATCTGGAACCCGTACGCGGCGACGGCGAACGCGATGCCGAACAGCCACGTCCGGTCCCGGGCGAGGCGGCCGAGGAGCCGCACCGACATGGCCTCGCGGGACGGGCGCGCGCTGGCGGCGCGCTGCTGCAGGACGCCGGCGAGGGCGAAGCAGGCGCCGGCCAGGACGGCGGCGAGGATCGCGACGGGCACGGGGGAACGGTTCCCACCGGGCCCGTTCCCAACCCGTCAGCCGATCTTGCCGAGAACGAGGGGGTGCAGGTCGGCGGCACCGCCGGGGACGATCTCGTAGGCGCCGTCGAGCGCCTCGAGGGCGCGGGCGACGCGCGTCTCGTCGTCGGTGTGCAGGGTGAGCAGCGGCCGCCCCGCGGTGACCGTCTCCCCCGGCTTGGCGTGGCAGGTGACCCCCGCGCCGAACGACACCGGGTCCTCCTTGCGGGCCCGCCCGGCGCCGAGCCGCCAGGCCGCGACGCCCACGCCGTAGGCGTCCAGGCGGGTGAGGACGCCCGAGGCGGGCGCGGTGATCGTGTGCGTGACGGCCGCCGCGGGCAGCGGCGCGTCCGGGTCGCCGCCCTGCGCGGCGATCATGCGGCGCCACACGTCCATCGCCGAGCCGTCGCGGAGGGCGTCCGCCGGGTCCTTGCCGGTGATCCCGGCGGCGTCGAGCATCTCCCGGGCCAGCGCCACGGTCAGCTCGACGACGTCGGACGGCCCGCCGCCCGCGAGCACCTCGACCGACTCGGCGACCTCCAGGGCGTTCCCGACCGCGCGGCCGAGCGGACGGTCCATCGCGGTGAGCAGCGCGACCGTGCGGACGCCGTGGTCGGCGCCGATCGCGACCATCGTCTCCGCGAGCTCCCGCGCCGACTCGGGCGTCTTCATGAACGCGCCCGAACCGACCTTGACGTCCAGGACCAGCGCCCCCGTCCCCTCGGCGATCTTCTTCGACATGATCGACGACGCGATCAGCGGGATCGACTCGACGGTGCCGGTCACGTCGCGCAGCGCGTACAGCTTCCGGTCGGCGGGGGCGAGGCCCGTGCCCGCCGCGCAGATCACCGCGCCCGACGCGCGCAGGACGTCCAGCATCTCGGCGTTCGTCAGGGACGCCCGCCACCCGGGGATCGACTCCAGCTTGTCCAGCGTCCCGCCGGTGTGCCCGAGCCCGCGCCCGGAAAGCTGCGGGACGGCCGCGCCGCACGCCGCGACCAGCGGCGCCAGCGGCAGCGTGATCTTGTCGCCGACGCCGCCGGTGGAGTGCTTGTCGGTGGTGGGCCGGTCCAGCGCCGACCAGTCCATCCGCTCCCCGGAGGCGATCATCGCCTCCGTCCAGCGCGCCACCTCGGCCCGCGTCATGCCGTTGAGCAGGATCGCCATCGCGAGGGCCGACATCTGCTCCTCGGCGATCGCGCCGCGGGTGTAGGCGTCGACCGTCCAGTCGATCTGGTCCGGGGCCAGCTCGCCGCCGTCCCGCTTGACGCGGATGACATCGATGGCGTCCACGTGGTCCTCTCTGCTCGAACGATCAGCGGGTGGTGAGGTCGTCGGGGCCGAACGCGTCCGGCAGGACGTCCGACATGGGCAGGACGCCGCGCGCCGTCTCCAGCAGCAGCGGCGGGCCGCCGTGCTCCCACAGGAGCTGCCGGCAGCGCCCGCACGGCATCAGCGGGTCGCCGTTGCGGTCGACGACCGCGACCGCGACCAGCCGCGGCGTCTCCGCCGCGCCCGGCCCGAACAGGGCCGAGACGAGCGAGCACTCCGCGCACAGGCCGACCCCGTACGACGCGTTCTCCACGTTGCAGCCGGTGATCACGCGTCCGTCGTCCACCAGGGCGGCGGCGCCCACGGGGAACCCGGAGTACGGGCAGTAGGCGCGCGCCATCGCTTCCCGCGCGGCACCGCGCAGGGCGGGCCAGTCGATCTCCATGGGGGCTATCTTGCCTCGCCCTTGCGGAACCTGACCCCGTTCGCCGCCGGCATCCGGAGCCGCTGGCTGAACAGCGCCAGCACCAGCAGCGTGATCAGGTGCGGGGTGAACGACACCAGCTCGCCCGGGACGGTCTCGCTCAGCAGGAACCACGTGAGCAGCGCCAGCGCCGACACGAGCGCCGTACCGGACGCGATGTAGGCGCGGCGGACGGCGCGGCGCGCCGCGTCCGTCGCGGCGTCCGGGCGCAGCCGCCCGGCCCGCACCGCCTGCCAGACCGCGGCGCCGATCAGCAGGATCGCGGTGAACAGCAGCAGCGCGTGCACCGAGGAGCCGCCGCCGCGCAGGTTCATCGCGTCGGTGTACCCGAACAGCAGGGACCCCGCGGTGAGCCCGCCCGGCCGCCAGTTACCGAAGATCATCGCGGCGAGGCCGATGAAGCCGCGCCCGTTCGTCTGGCCGTCCTGGTAGGAGTTCGCGGCGACGGTGACGAGGAACGCCCCCGCCATCCCGGACAGGCCGCCCGAAATGATGACGGCCGCGTACTTCATCCGGTACACCGACACGCCGAGCGACTCCGCCGCGTACGGGTCCTCGCCGCAGGACCGGACGCGCAGGCCGAACGACGTCCGCCACAGCACGAAGAACGACAGCGGGATCAGCAGCAGCGCGACCGCCGTCAGCGCGGACACGTCGCTGGTCACCCCGCGCAGGATGCCCGCGAGGTCGGACACGAAGAACCAGTGGTGCTTCTCGATGGAGCCGAGGACGTCCGGGCTCTTCCACCCGAACACCTCGCCGCCGGACAGGATCGGCACCGTCAGCGTCGAGATCGAGTCCACCGGCGGCGACTGCCGCTCCCCGCCGCCGAGCGCCTTCGCCTCCTCCGTCGCGAACAGCATGCCCGCCAGGAACTGCGTCAGCCCCAGCCCCAGGATGTTGATCGCGACGCCCGACACGATGTGGTCGACGCCGAACGTCACGGTCGCGATCGCGTGCAGCAGGCCGCCGAGGGCGCCGCCGAGGATGCCGACCGCGACGCCGACCCACGGGCCCCACTGGTACCCGGCCCACGCGCCCGCCCACGTCCCGAGGATCATCATGCCCTCGAGCCCGATGTTGATCACACCGGAGCGCTCCGACCACAGCCCGCCGAGCCCCGCGAGGAAGATCGGCACGGCCAGCCGTAGCGCGGCCCCGACCGTCCCGCTGGACGTCAGGTCGTTCGCGCCGTCCAGGGTGCGGACGAGCGACAGCAGCATCAGCAGCCCGGCGGCGATCAGCAGGTAGTGCGGCCAGCGGAGACGGCGGCCGCCGTTCTTCGCGGCGGCGGCGCGATCGGCCTGCGTGACGGTCACTTCGCGCTCCCCGAGGTCTCGCCGGCCAGGTCGTGGCCCGTGGCCAGCTCGACGGCCACGGCCCGCTGCTGCAGCCGGATCTCCCAGCGCCGCATCAGCTCGTACACGATCACCACGGTCAGGACGACGACGCCCTGCATCACCCCGACGATCTCCTTCGGCACGTCCACCGCCTGCAGCACGTCCGAGCTCTGGTCGAGGAACGCGAACAGCAGGGCCGCGAGCGCGATGCCGAACGGATGGTTGCGGCCGAGCAGCGCGACCGTGATGCCGGTGAAGCCGAGCCCGGCCGGGAAGTTCAGCGAGTACTCGTGGGACCCGCCGAGCAGCTCCGGCATCCCGATCAGGCCCGCGACCGCGCCCGACATGATCATCGTGATGACGATCATCCGGCGGGCGCTGACGCCGCTCGCCTGCGCCGCCGACGGCGACAGCCCCGACACCTTCAGGTCGAACCCGAACCGGGTGAAGTTGATGACGACCCAGAACACGACGCCCACGACGATCGCGAGCGGCAGCAGCCCGTACACCTGGCCCGGCAGGTCGACGCCGATCGCCGCCAGGAACCCGTTCAGCGGGCCGACGCGCCCGTCCTCGGGGATCGGCGGCGTCGCGATGTTGTTGCTGCCCGGGCTGACCTGGGCGAGCCGGTCCTCGTTCAGCAGGTACGCGATCAGGCCGGTCGCGATCGCGTTCAGCATGATCGTCGACAGCACCTCGCTGACGCCGCGCGTCACCTTCAGGACGCCCGCGATCGCCGCCCACACGCCGCCGACGACCATCGCCGCGACGATCACGAAGAACTGGCCGAGCGGCGCCGGGAGGGCGAGCGCGCCGCCGAGCACGGCGGCGAGGAACGCGGCGAGCCGGTACTGGCCGTCCACGCCGATGTTCAGCAGGCCCATCCGGAACCCGATCGCGACCGCCACCGCCGACAGGTAGTACCGCGTCGCCCGGTTCAGGATGTCGACGATCGAGTTGTCGGTCGTCCCGTACTCGATCATGCTCTGGACGGCCGAGAACGGGTCCGCGCCGGTGACCCGCAGCAGGATCATCGTGATGACGAGCGAGATCAGCAGCGCCACGACCGGCGCGCCGACCTTCAGGACGATCCCCCGGGGGCCCTTCCCCTGCAGGATCGCCTTCCAGGCCGGAACGTGCTCCGGCCCGTCCGGCTCGGCGGCCGTGTCCGGCTTCCCCGCGGTGTCCGGGTCGGACGGTTCCGGCGGGCCGGGGGCGGCGGGGTGTTCGGGGTCCTTCGGGTCGCTCATGCGGAGGCTCCGGCGCCGGTCATGGCGGAGCCGAGGTCCTCCGGGGTGACGGTGCGCGGGTCGACCTCCGCGACCAGCCGTCCCCGCAGGATCACGTGCAGGGTGTCGGACATTCCGATGAGTTCCTCTAGATCGGCGCTGATCAGCAGGACGGCGAGGCCCGCGGCGCGGGCCCGCCGCAGGTGGTCCCAGATGGCGGCCTGGGCGCCGACGTCGATGCCGCGGGTCGGGTGGGCGGCGATCAGCAGGCGGGGGTCGCCGGACATCTCCCGGCCGACGATGAGCTTCTGCTGGTTGCCGCCGGACAGCGCGGCCGCGGGCACCTCGATGCCGGGGGTGCGGACGTCGTAGTCGCGGACGATGCGGGTGGTGTCGCGGCGAGCGCCGCGCCGGTCGATCCACGGTCCGCGGACGTTCGGGGGGCGGGTCTGGTGGCCGAGGACCCGGTTCTCCCACAGGGTGCCCTCGAGGATCAGCCCGTGCCGGTGCCGGTCCTCGGGGATGTAGGCGATGCCCGCCTCGCGGCGGCGGCGCGTCGACCAGTGGGTGATGTCGTCGTCGCCGAAGCGGATCGTGCCGGCGTCCACGGCGCGGACGCCCATGATCGCCTCGATCAGCTCGGTCTGGCCGTTGCCCTCGACCCCGGCGAGACCGACGATCTCGCCGCGGCGGATGCGCAGCGAGACGTCGTCCACGAGGGGGCGTTCCTCGGGGGTGAGCACGGTCAGCCCGCCGACGTCGAGCTGGACCCGATCGGTCGCGGTGGAGTCGCGGAGCTCCGGGGTGGGCAGCTCCGAGCCCACCATCAGCTCGGCGAGCCGGCGGGACGTGACCTCCTGCGGGTCCAGGCGGGTGGCGACCGTGGTGCCGCGCCGGATCACCGAGATCGTGTCGGCCACCGACAGGACCTCGTCCAGCTTGTGCGAGATGAACAGCACGGTCAGGCCCTCGGCCCGCAGCTCCCGCAGGTTGCCGAACAGCTCGTCGACCTCCTGCGGGACGAGCACGGCGGTCGGCTCGTCCAGGATCAGCACGCGGGCGCCCCGGTACAGCACCTTGAGGATCTCGACGCGCTGCCGCTCGCCGACGCCGAGCTTCTCGACCAGCACGTCCGGGTCGACGCGCAGGCCGTAGGCCCGCGACATCTCGGTGATCTTCGCGCGGGCCGCGGCGAAGTCGATCCGGCCGAACCGTTTCGGTTCGGCGCCGAGGATGACGTTCTCCAGCACGGTGAGGTTGTCGGCCAGCTTGAAGTGCTGGTGGACCATGCCGATGCCGCGGGCGATGGCGTCGCCGGGGCCGCGCAGCGACACCGCCTCGCCGTCGATCTCGATGGTGCCCTCGTCCGGCCGCTGCATGCCGTAGAGGATCTTCATGAGGGTCGACTTGCCGGCGCCGTTCTCGCCGCACAGCGCGTGCACCTCGCCGCGCTCGATCGTGAGGTCGACGTCGCGGTTGGCCACCACGCCGGGGAACCGCTTGGTGATCGACGCCAGCCGCACGGCCGGCACCTGGTCGGGCACGGGCGCTTCTCCTGCCTCGAACGTGCTGGGTGAAGGACGCCCTCGGACGGGGCGACGGGCGCACCGGACGCCGCCGCACGGGGCGGCGTCCGGTGTCCGGGGGTCGGGTCAGGCTCCGGCCGGAACCTTGATCTCGCCCGAGATGATGCCCTTCTTCAGTTCCTCGAGCTTGGCCTTGATGTCGTCGACGTGACCGCCGGACGTGGCGTAGCCGACGCCGTCGTTGGCGAGGTCGTACTCCTTCGGGCCGGCCTTGAAGGAGCCGTCCGAGACGCTCTTCACGAAGTCGTAGACGGCGACGTCGACCTTCTTCACCATGGAGGTGAGGATCCGGTCCTTGACCCCGGCCAGCGCGGGCTGGTTGTACTGGTCGGCGTCCACGCCGACGGCCCACTTCCCGGCTCCGCCGACGGTCTTGATGACGCCGATCCCGGCGCCGCCCGCGGCGTGGTAGATGACGTCGGCGTCGTCGTCGAGCATGCCCTTGGCGGCCTCGTTGCCGAGGCTGACGTCCTTGAAGCCGTTGAAGTTCGGCGGCTGCGTCAGGTACTTCGACAGCACCTCGGTGTCGGGCTTCACTTCCTTGGCGCCGGCCTCGTACCCGGCCTCGAAGCGCTGGATCAGCGGGACGTTCACACCGCCGATGAAGCCGATCTTGCCGGTCTCGGAGGTGAGCGCGGCGGCGGCGCCGACGAGGAACGAGCCCTGCTCCTCGGCGAAGCAGGCCGCGCCGACGTTCGCGCCCTCGACCTTGCAGCCGTCGGCGTCCACGACGAGGAACTTGGTGTCGGGGAACTCCTTCGCGACCTTGTTCACCGACGCGGTGTAGGCGAACCCGACACCGATGATCGGGTTGAAGCCCTGGTTCGCGAGCAGCCGCAGGCGGGACTCCTTGTCGGAGTCCGGCTCGTCCGGCTTGGCGGAGATCTCCTCGGTCTCGATCTTCAGTTCCTTGGCGGCCCGGTCGAGTCCCGCGGCGGCCGAGTCGTTGAACGACTGGTCGCCACGCCCGCCGATGTCGAAGGCCAGCCCGACCTTGAGGGCGTCGTCGCCGCCCTCGCCGCCGCCGCCCTCCGCCGTCTTGCCGCCGCACGCGGACGCGCTGAGCATCAGCGCCGCGCTCGTCACGGCGACGAGCGTCCTTCTGAATCCACGGCGCAAGGTAGCGCTCCTTCCGTTCCCCACCACGGAGGCGACCGGACCGGCCGCCGAAAACGATGGGACGCTACCTTGGAAATCGTGCAAAACCGCCAGAGTGCGCGGTTTCGCAACAGCTCCGTTACCAATGCGTAGACAAGTCGCCACAGGTCATCGGCGGCACGGTGCCCGATCGGAAGGCGCGGCCGGCCCCTCGGGCCGGCGCCCTCAGGTCAGCGCGGCGCCCTCGATCGGCTCGCCGCCGCCGGGCCGTCCGCCCTCCCACAGCGCGGTCAGCGCGGTGGCGCTCAGCACGCGGACGCCGACGGCGACGCAGCGCTCGTCCACGTCGAAGTCGCCGCGGTGCAGGTCGTACTCGGCGGGCGAGCCGGGGGCGCGGACGCCGAGCCGGGCGAGCGCGCCGGGCACCGCCTCCAGGTACCAGCCGAAGTCCTCGCCGCCGAGGCTCTGCGGGGTGGGCACGACGCCCTCCTCGTCCATCACCTGCGCGGCGGCGTCGCGGAACATCTGCACGCTGGTCGCCTCGTTCACCGTCGGGGGGACGCCGCGGACGTACTCCAGCGACGCCTCGACGTCGTAGGCGGACGCGACCGACTGCAGCAGCGCCTTCATCATGTCGGGCGCCGCGTGCCATGCCTGGTCGTCCAGGCAGCGGACGGTCCCTTCCGCGATGCCGTCGTCGGGGATCGCGTTCGCGACCGACCCGGCCGACACCCGTCCCCACACCAGCGACAGGCTGGAGCGCGGGTCGACGCGGCGCGACAGCGCCGACGGCAGCTCGGTGACGATCTTCGCGAGGGCGTAGACGAGGTCGGCGGTCAGGTGCGGGCGCGCGGTGTGCCCGCCGGGCCCGGTGACCTTCACGTACACCTTGTCGCAGGCCGCGGTGATCGGCCCGGTGCGCAGCCCGAGCTGGCCGACCTCGATGCGCGGGTCGCAGTGCAGCGCGAACGCGCGGTCGACGCCGACGAGGCCGCCCGCCGCCATCACGTCCAGCGCGCCGCCCGGCACCTCCTCGGCGGGCTGGAACAGCAGCCGGACGCGGCCCGGCAGGAGCCCCGCCTCGGCCTGCTGCGCGAGGAACAGCCCGGCGCCGAGCAGCATCGTGGTGTGGACGTCGTGGCCGCAGGCGTGCGCGACGCCCGGGACCGTCGACCGGTACGGGGCGTCCTCCTTCTCGTCCTGCAGCGGCAGCGCGTCGATGTCGGCGCGCAGCGCGACCGTCCCGCCGTCGGCCGGGCCGATGTCGCAGAACAGGCCGGTGCCGCGCGGGAGGACCTGCGGCTTCAGCCCGGCCGCGCGCAGCCGGTCGACGATCTTGCGGGTGGTGCGGTGCTCGCTGTAGCCGAGCTCGGGGTGCATGTGCAGGTCGCGGCGGAACGCGACGAGCTCGCCCTCGTGCCGGGCGAGGAACCCGTCGAGCTGCGGCTGGAGGGCGGCGCCGCCGAGGACGACCGGGGCGCCCGCACCGGCGGCGCCCGAGGGGGCGGGACCGGAGGCGGAGGGCGCGGCCGAGGCCGCCGCGGGGTCGCCG
>NZ_JBHTJA010000037.1:0-61314 GCF_042675525.1 Actinomadura sediminis | reverse complement strand
CCGCGACCGCCCGGCGCACCCCGCGCGGCCGCCGCCCCGCGCCCGCGGGCGTCCCGAACCCGGCGGCGCCGGGCGGCGCCGCGAACGGCCCGTACCCGCCGGGCGTGCCGTATGCGCCTTCGTGCGGGCGGAAGCCGGGTCGTTCAGGCTCCGACGGCTGCGTGCGTTCGCCGCTCATGTCATCCCCCTCGTGGTGTCTGATCCATGAGCCTGCGTCGCGGATCTGCATCCGGACTGCATCCCGCCTGAAAGTGTCCTGAACGCCCGCCGAAAGAGAAAACCGCGGCCGTGGGGACGTGCGGCGCATCGTCCCCACGGCCGCGGCGCGAGGCTGGCCAGGGCGCGCGACCCCCCGCTCCCGCCGGGACCGGGGCGCGCCCTGTGCCCCCACTGTTAGCGCACGGACCTGAGCGCTCGCTGAACGCACGCTCCCGATGTCCCGTGAGCGGCGCCCGCCCACCGCATTCCCCGGGAACGTTCAGGGAGCATTCAGCTTCGGATGGGAACCTCTACCGTGATGGTGGAGGGAGCTGTGCCAGTGGTTGAACGGACGGCGCCGAACGGCGGCCGGACGCCCGAGGCGACCCTGCTCGTCGTCGAGGATGAGCCGAACATCCTCGAACTGCTCGCCGGGAGCCTGCGGTTCACCGGGTTCGAGGTGATGACGGCGACGAACGGGGCCGACGCGGTGCAGTCGGCGCGGCGGCACCGGCCCGACCTGATCGTCCTCGACGTGATGCTGCCCGACATCGACGGGTTCGACGTCGCGCGGCGGCTGCGGTCCGGGGGCGACCACACGCCCGTCCTGTTCCTCACGGCGCGCGACGCCGTGCGGGACCGGATCAAGGGCCTCACGATCGGCGGCGACGACTACGTCACCAAGCCGTTCAGCCTGGAGGAGGTCATCGCCCGCATCCGGGCGGTGCTGCGGCGGTTCCGCGGCGGGATCGCCGAACCCCCGCCGCGCCTGGTGTTCGCCGACATCGAGCTCGACGAGGACAGCCACGAGGTGTGGCGCGACGGCCGCGCCATCCAGCTCTCGCCCACCGAGTTCAAGCTGCTGCGCTACTTCATGGCGAACGCCGGGCGGGTCGTGTCCAAGGCGCAGATCCTCGACCACGTGTGGAACTACGACTTCCAGGGCGACGCGGGGATCGTCGAGTCGTACGTGTCCGCACTCCGCCGCAAGGTCGACAACGTCGAGCCGCGGCTGATCCACACCCTGCGGGGCGTGGGCTACGTGCTGCGCGAGCCCCCGAAGACGGGATGACCGCCGCGCCCCCGGACGGGCCCGCACCGGGCCCGCGCGGCGCGCACCCGGCACGTCCGTCCGGACGGCGGCCGTTCACCGGGCTCGGCCGGCTCTGGGGGCGGACGTCCCTGCGCGTCAAGCTGATCGCCGGGATGATGGTGCTCGTCACCCTCGGGATGACCGTGATGGCCGTCGCGGGCGCGTCCGTCCTGCGGCAGTACCTCGTCAACCGCGCCGACGAGCAGCTGTACAGCTCGGTGGACCGCACCATCGAGCAGATCCAGCCGTCCCTGGCGCGCGGCGTCCGGCCCATCGGGCTGCGCATCCCCAGCGAGACGTACGGGGAGATCCGCACGACCGGCAACCGGGTCGTGGACCGCAGCACCGCGTGGGACGAACGCGGCTACCCGCGGCTGCCCGCCGACCTCAGCGGCCGCCTGGACGAGCCGTTCACCGTGCCGGGCGCGGGCGGTTCGGGCTCCCCGTGGCGGGTGCTCGCGGCGCCGATCCCCGGCGGCGGCACGCTCGTCCTCGGCACCAGCATGGCGCAGATCGAGCAGACCGTCCGGCGGCTCGTCGCGATCGACCTGATCGTCGGCCTGTCCGTGCTCGCGGTGCTCGTGGGCCTCGGGGCGTGGGTCGTCCGGGCGGCGCTGCGGCCTCTGTCGGCGATCGAGGCGACGGCCGGGGCGATCGCCGCCGGGAACCTGTCGCGCCGCGTCCCCGAGGCGGACCGGCGCACCGAGATGGGGCGGCTCGGCCGGTCGCTGAACAGCATGCTCGCGCAGATCGAGGCGGCGTTCCGGGCCCGCGCCGAGTCGGAGGCCGCGGCCCGCCGGTCGGAGGAGGCGGCGCGCCGGTCGGAGGAGTCCGCGCGCCGCTCGGAGGAGCGGATGCGGCGGTTCGTCGCCGACGCCGGGCACGAGCTGCGCACCCCGCTGACCGCGATCCGCGGGTTCGCCGAGCTGTACCGGCAGGGCGCCGCCCGCAGCCCCGAGGAACTCGGCCGGCTGATCGGCCGCATCGAGGAGACCGCCGCCCGCATGGGCCTGCTCGTCGAGGACCTGCTGCTGCTCGCCCGCCTCGACCGGCAGCGCCCCATCGAGCGCCGCCCCGTGGACCTGCTCGCCGTCGCCGCCGACACCGTCCAGGAGACCCGCGTGATCGCACCGGACCGGCCCGTCCGGCTGAGGGTCGGCGGCGGCATCGCGTACCAGGTCAGGGGGGACGAGCCGCGGCTGCGGCAGGTGCTCGGCAACCTGCTGGCGAACGCGCTCGCGCACACCCCCGAGGGGACGCCCGTCGAGGTGCGGCTGACGTCCGGAACCCTGCGCGGGGCGCCCGCGGCCGTCCTCGAGGTCGCCGACGAGGGCCCGGGCCTCTCGCCGGAGGCGAAGGAGCGCGTCTTCGAACGCTTCTACCGGGCGGACGCGGCCCGCTCCCGGGAGGACGGCGGCACCGGCCTCGGCCTCGCGATCGTCGCGGCCCTCGTCGCCGCCCACGACGGCGACGTCGAGGTCGACTCGGCCCCCGGCGAGGGCGCCACCTTCCGCGTCGTCGTCCCCCTCGACACCGACTAGGGGCGCAGGGCGCGGATGGCGCGCATCGCCTCGCGGCGGGCGTCGCCCGACAGGACGTCGATGTAGACGTCCCCGTTCAGGTGCCCGCACTCGTGCTGCAGGCAGCGGGCGAAGTAGCCGGTTCCCTCGACGCGGACCGGCTTGCCCTTCACGTCCACGCCCTCGACGACGGCGTGCGAGAACCGGGGGGTGTCGAACCGCATGTCGGGGACGCTCAGGCAGCCTTCCGACTCGACGAGCGTGTCACCGTCGGCGACCGTCAGCACCGGGTTGACGACGTGCCCGACGTGGCGGCGTCCCCGGTCGTCGTCGCAGTCGTAGACGAACACGCGGAGGCCGACCCCGACCTGGTTGGCGGCCACCCCGGCGCCGTTCTCGGCGTACATGGTGGCGAACATGTCGTCGACGAGGCGTTCGAGGGAGGCGTCGAAGGTCCGCACCGGGTCGCACTCGGTCCGCAGGATCGGGTCTCCGAGGAGCCGGACCGGACGCGGAGTCCCCTTGCGCGTGGTGGTTCGCTTGCTCACCCGAAGATCCTATAGAACGCGCGCCGGTGCGCCCGGACGGTGTCCGGACGCACCGGGGCGAACGTCACGCACCCTGGGGGGCGATCCCGCGCCTCCCGGCCGAGGCGGCCTGGCCGGCCCCCTCGGTCCGCAGGGCGCCGCTCAGGCGGGGTCGATCGGGCCGCGCGGCTGCGGCGGCACCGGCCCCGCGATGGACGGGCCGGGCTCGGCCGCCGGGCGCGGGGTCGCGGCGTGCTTCGCGATCGGCGGGGCCGGGACGTCGACGCCGTCGGGCCCGAGCTTGTGCACGGTGGGCTGCGGCTTCGCGGGGGAGGGCTCGCCCGACGCCGACGGCGCGTCGGGCGCGGACGGGCCCGCGGGCGCGGGCGGCACGGGCTTGGCGGGGGCCTGCGGTGCGTCGGGCGCCGCCGGGCCCGCGGACGGGCTCGCGGACGGGGCCGCGGGCGCGGGGCGCGGCTTGGACTCGGCGGCCGGGGCACCGGCCGGCTTGGCCGCCGCCTTGCCCGAACCCGAACCCGAACCCGAACCGGCGGCCGGGGCCTGCTTGCGGGGCCCGGACGACTGCTTGACGGCGTCCTCGACCATCTTCTCCAGCGGGCCCGCCTCGTTCTCGGCGGTCAGCAGCCGGTGCAGCGTCTCGCTGATCTCGGTGAGGCGCTGCAGCGCCTGCGTGTGGTTCTTGGTCAGCGAGTTGAGCCGCTGGGTGGCGCCCTCGTTGATGACCCCGGCGCGGCGCTCGGCGGTGGTGAGGGTGCGCTCCGCCTCGACCCGCGCGGTCGTCACGGTCTGCTCGGCCTCCTGCTGGGCCGACGACAGCACCCGGTCGGCCTCCTTCTCGGCCGACCCCAGCACCTGCTCGGCCTTCTGCTGGGCGTTCGCGAGGTTCTTCTCGGCGTTCCCGCGGGCGTCGTCGATGATCCGCTTGGACTCCTGCTCGGCGTCCCTGCGGATCTCCTCCCCCTTGGCCTCGGCCTGGGCGATCTTGTCCTGCGCCTCGTCCTCGGCGAGGTTGATGATCTGCCGGAGCCGGTCGGACAGGTCGTCCCCGGTCGGCTTGCGCGCCTCCCGCAGCTCGGCCATCTCCCGGCGGATGCGCTCGGCGTCTTCCTGGGCCCGGGCGAGCCGCGTCTCCAGCTCCCGGTGCTTCTGGTGGGCGCGCGCGATGTAGTCGTCGACCTGGCGGCGGTTGTAGCCGCGCATGACGATCTCGAATTGCTCGTCTTTGAGAAGATTCGGCAGGATTTCGGCTTCGTTGCTCATGGTGCCTTGGGGGGTCGTTGGCGGGGGTATCACCCCGTCAGGGTCGGATGCATCCTCACCCGCCGGTGAGCGGGCCCGCGGTAGAAACGTCAGATTCGACTCTCGTCCGGTACCACGGGTGCGCGCAACCGGAACGCCGCTCTTGCTGCCGTTTCTTCATCCGGGTAGGCCCGACAAACTATCTGATCTCGGGTGAAATCTCGCCTTTCGCGGGGCCGTGTCGCGAGCCCGTCCACAGGGCCGTGGACGGCGCCGCCTAGCATCGGGCCCCATGAGCTACGTGGGATCGCTGGGGACGGACCGTCCGGACATCCACCCGGACGCGTGGGTCGCGCCCGGCGCCGTCGTCGTCGGACGGGTGAAGCTGGGGCGCGCGGCGAACGTCTGGTACGGGTCGGTGCTGCGCGGGGACGACGAGGAGATCGTCGTCGGCGACGAGTGCAACATCCAGGACCTGTGCTGCCTGCACGCCGACCCCGGCATGCCCGCCGTCCTCGAGGACCGCGTCAGCCTCGGGCACAAGGCGATGGTGCACGGCGCGCACGTCGAGACCGGCGCGCTGATCGGCATCGGCGCGATCGTCCTGAACGGCGCCCGCATCGGCGCGGGCACCCTCGTCGCCGCCGGGGCCCTCGTGCCCCCCGGGAAGACGATGCCGTCCGGGGTGCTCGTCGCGGGGACGCCCGGGAAGGTCGTCCGCGAACTGCGCGACGACGACCGGCTCGTCCTCGAGCACACTCCGGACATTTACGTCCGCAAGGCGCAGCAGCACCGAACCACCGCGACCTGGAACGAGTGACCCGCCGCCGCCCGGCTGACTACGATGACCGACGTGGTGTGGGGACCGGGCTATGGCAGTGCTCCGCCGCCCAGCCCCCGGCGGGGGCCTGATCCGTTCGCGGAGGCCGAGCGCGACACGCGGGCGATGGTGGCCGCGGCGTGGTGGCCGTCGGCGGCGCCGCAGCAGCGGCAGCACTCCATCGGCGGCCGCATGCTCGTGCTGCCCGACGGGACGTGGTGGCTGTTCGGCGCCTGGGCGCGCTGGTACCGGCTGCACCCGTCCGACGGGCAGTGGTACCTGTGCCCGCCGCCGCGCACCCCGGCCGTCCGGCTGGCCGCGCGGCCCGCGCAGCAGGGCGGCGGCAGCGTCCCCGACCTTCCCCCGCACGTCGTCCCCGCCGGACCCGACTTCTCCTACGACCCGCCCGCCGGACTCCCGTTCGTCGGCCGCGGCCTCGACCCCGGCGTGACGTCGCGCGTCGCCGCGACCGTCCAGTCCGCCGCCGCGCTCACCGCGTCCGAGTACCCGCACTGGTGGACGCAGTTCACGCCCGAGACGCCGTCCACGGTCGTCGCCGCCTGGGGCGTCATGCTGTGGTGCGCGCCCGCGCCCGCCTTTGACTCCCGGCTCGACGCGCAGATGCTCGACCTGTGGAAGCCCTACCGCGCCGTCCCGCTGCCCGACGTCGACGGCCCCCGCTGGCTCACCCCGCCCACCCTCGAGTCCCTCGCCGGCCTGTACGCCGAACGGCTCCGCGCCGGCCGCGTGGACGCCGCCGTCGTCGTCCTCCGCACCATGTGGGCCGTCGCGAACGCCCTGCGCGAGGACGTCCGCTTCCAGACCCGAGCCGACGCCCTGCTCGCCATCCTCGGCACGACCCTCGCGAACCCGACCGTCGACTACGACGCGCTCCCGTACGGGGACCAGGCGATCGCCCAGCAGTGGCTCACCCGCTGCCCGCCGAACCTCGTGCCCGCGCTGCGCAACGAGAGCTCGCCCGGCGACGACCTGCGGCACGCGTTCTACACGCTGTCCGAGGTCATCGCCGACCTCTCCGGCGACCCCGCCGACCCCGCGTACATCGAACCCCGCCTCGTCGCCGCCGCGCTGCTCGCCGCCGACCTCGCGGTCGTCCGGCGCGACGTCGCGGGCACGATCGTCCCCTGGCTGGACCCGGAGATCCGCTACACGGTGCAGGCGGTCACCGACCAGCAGGGCCACCCCCTGCGCCGGCTGTGGCCCGACGACATGCGCCTCCCCGAACCCCTCCGCTCCGCCGCCGGATCCGGGCCCGGCGCCGAGAGCCTCCTCGCCGCCATGTACCAGGTCGACCTCGCCTGGTGCCGTCTCGGCGGCATGCCCGCCCGCCCCCGCGGCTTCCCCGTCCCCACCGCCGTCGTCGCCGGCGTCATCGGCCGCGACCGGGCCCGCGCCACCGCGTCCTCGCCCACCCACACGTCCACCCCGCGCCCCGCGATGCCGCCCCCCGCGTCCGCGATGCAGAGCCAGCCGGGCCTCGCCCCGGGCGCCGCCCCGATCCCGCCGGGCCCCGCCCAGCCCGACCGTCCGTTCGTCCAGCCCCCGGCCGAACGCGCCTGGGAGAGCCCCGCGGACGACCGCGACGACGCCGCACCCCCGTACACGGAACTGGGCTTCGCCCCGTCCGGCCCCGCCCCCGGCGGCCCGGGCGGCCCCGGTGGACCCGGCGGCTGGTCGAACCCGAGCGAGAACCCGAACGTCCCACCCCCGCGCAACGCCCCGCTTCCGGGCCCCGCGCCGGACGAGCGCGGCGCCGCCCGGGGTGCGGGAGCCGCGGCCGCGTCCGCGATGCCGGGCGTCCCGCCGGGTTCCGGGTCGGACGGGCGTGGTGCCGGTCCGGGCGCGGGGGGCGCGGTCCCGTCCGCGATGCCGGGTGTGCCGCCGGGCTCCCGGCCGGATGAGCGTGGTGCGGGTTGGGGTGCGGGTGCGTCCGCGATGCCCGGTCCGGAGGGACATGGCGCCGGCCGTGGTGCCGGGGAGGCGGGGCCGGGCGTGCCGCCGGGGTCCGGGCCGGATGTCGGGGAGCCGGGGGACGAGGCGGGCGGTTCGGCCGCGCCGCCGTACACCGAGTTGGGTTTCCAGCCGTCCGGTGCGGCCGTGCAGGCCGTGACGCCGCCGGGTTCGGCGCCCGGGCGGGGCGCGGGCGGCGCCGGGGGGCCGCGGCAGTCCGGATGGCCGGGCGAGGACGCGGCGGCGTCGGCCGTGCCGCCGCAGGCGCCCGTGTGGCCCGGTGAGGACGCGTCCGACCAGGGGGGATCGGCCGCGCCGCCGTACACCGAGCT
This sequence comes from Actinomadura sediminis, assembly GCF_042675525.1. NCBI lineage: Bacteria > Bacillati > Actinomycetota > Actinomycetes > Streptosporangiales > Thermomonosporaceae > Actinomadura > Actinomadura sediminis. The sequence continues at coordinate 53,593 of NZ_JBHTJA010000037.1, read as the reverse complement.
GGGGTTCCAGCCGTCCGGTGCGGCGACGCCGGGCGGGGGGCCGCGGGGGCCCGTGTGGCCGGGCGAGGACGCGGGGAGTGCGGGCAGCGCGCAGCTTCCGCCCCCCGGCGTCGGGTGGCCGGGCGAGGACGACGCGGACGCCGCGCGGCCCGCGGGCGCGCCTGGACGGGCCGGGCCGCCGGTGCCCCCGGCCACGCAGGTCGAGCAGCCTACGGGGTTCGATCCGCACTCGACGCGCGTGGAGGGCGGGACGCCGGCCGGGCCGGGGGCGCCGGGACGGCCGCCGGGCACCCGGGTGCTCGGGCCCGGGGACATGGACGACGACGCCACGACGCCCGACGCCGGGGGACCCGGGACCCGGGTCATGTCGGAGACGATGGTCGGGAACTTCGACTTCCTGGAGGACACGCCGTCGCCCGAGACGCCGGTGCACGAGATCCCGCCGCCGCGCGACCGCAGCGAGCGGCGGGCGATGGAGCGGTTCGGCATCGGGTACGTGTCGGGCGGGCACGACACGGCGGTGCTGCTCGACGAGCTGCGGCGGCAGGCGGCCGAGCTGACGGCCCCGGCGGGCGCGGGGTTCGAGGAGACCCGGGTGGACGGGGCGCCGAGCTCGATCCGGTCGGGGACGCCGGGGGTGCTGCTGGTGGGCGCCCCGCACTCGGGGCAGCGGCGGCTCGCCCGGCTGATCGCGCTGACGCTGCGGGACGGCGGGCTCGGGGACGGGACGGTCCGGGCGCACGACGCCGAGGACGTGCGGGACGCGCCGGGCGAGCGGCTCGGGGAGATCCTCGCGCAGCCGGGGCCGGTGGTCCTGTTCGAGCGGCTCGGCGCGGCGATCGTCGAGGCGGCGGATCCGCACGCGGCGGCGGGGGCGGTGCGGCGGGCCCGCCGGGACCCGGTGAACACGACGCCGGTGGTGGCGACGTGCGAGCCCCGCGCCTACAAGCGTCTGCTGCAGGAGCACCCGAGGCTGGTGCAGGCGTTCCGCGTGCACCGCATGCCGGACTTCACGGACGTCGACAACCGGATGACGCTGCTGCACCTGCTGGCGGAGGAGCGGCGGGTGACGGTCGGCGCGGAGGCGCTCGAGCGGGCGCGGGCCGACCTGGAGCGGCTGCGCGGCCCGGGGGACCTGGTGAACGCGCGGCTCGTCGAGACGTACCTGGACCAGGCGTGCCGCCGCAACATGCAGCGGGCGGGCGCGTCGCACGACCGGCTCGTCCTGACGCCGGACGACCTGGCGGGCGTCGCGGAGGGCATCGAGCCGGCGCTGCGGCCGCCGGGGGACATCGGCGTCCATCTGGCGCGGCTGGACGAGCTGACGGGCCTCGCGGACGTGAAGGCGGCGGTGCGGGAGCTCGCGGAGGAGGCGCAGGTCGCGGCGGACCGGGCACGGCACGGGGTGCCGACGCCGGGCGCGCGGAACCTGCTGTTCCTCGGCCCGTCCGGGACGGGCAAGACGACGGTCGCGGGGCTGCTCGGCGGGATCTACGCGGCGCTCGGCCGGCTCGGCTCCGGGCATGTGGTCGGGTGCCGTCCGGTGCATCTTGCCGGACGGGACGAGGCGGACGTGCGGCGCCGCGTGACGGGGATGGTGGAGCAGGCGCTCGGGGGCGTGCTGCTGATCCAGGAGACGCACCTGCTGGGGCGGGTCCCGGCGGTGGTGCGGGAGCTGCTGCGGGAGATGGCCGAGCGGCGGGGCCGGTTCCTGGTGGTGTGCTCGGGGCCGAAGGACGAGACGGAGCGGTTCCTCACGGGCCATCCGGCGTTCCGGGCGGAGTTCGGCCGGACGCTGGAGTTCACCGGGATGGGCGACCGCGACCTGATGCGGCTGTTCCAGGCGTACGCCGAGCGCGACCTGTACATGCTCGACGAGGAGCTGAAGGTCGAGGTGCTGACGCGGCTGGAGCGGATGCGGGACGACCCGTCGTTCGCGTACGCCCGGACGGTGCGGGCCCTGTTCGAGCAGACGGTGGCGCGGCAGGCGGCGCGGCTGGCGGGCGCGGACGTGAACGCGGCGACGGTGTCGCGGCTGACCGCCCGGGACCTGCCGGAGTCGCCGCTGGAGCAGATGATGGGCGACTTCCGGCACGGGTGAGCGGCCCCCGCCGCGCGAGTTCGCCGCCCCCGGCGCGCATCATGCGGGGGTCACCCGGGAAGACCACCGGGGGGAGTGGCCCTCGAATGGCCCTCTTGGGTCATGTGCGTCGCGGGGACGCCCGCGTAGCCTCGAACGCGGGGTGTGGGGAACGAAAACGGGAGGTGGACGCGGTGCGCCGGCACGACCTCGATCTGCGCGTCCACGACCGCGTTGCGCTGGACGAGATCGAACTCTATGCCGAGATGCTGAGCGCGGTGGCGGCGGCGAAGGAGCCGCTGACCAACGCCGAGATCGACATGGTGCTCGGGCTGGGTCCCGGCGACGCCGGTCGTCGCGAGCTGACACCGCAGGATTAGCCGAACAACGCTCCATGATCCGGGGACGTCCGCGAAGGACGTCCCCGGTCTCTTTTCCGGCCGTCGGCGCGCGCGACACGCCGGGCCACGCGAGCCTCTTCCGGACCGTCCGCACCCGGGCGTCCGCGCCGCCGCAGGGGCCCGCCGGCACGCCACGGGAACGTGCTGTAACCAATCTCACCTCGGGTTTCGCCGCGCCGCGCCGCGTGCCGTCGCCCGACCCCGGACGTCCGGACGTCCGCGCCCTTTGGGGGATCCCGGCGGGTATGCGCATCGTGGTCTAGGGCAGTCTTGTAGGTGAGAGGGCGGGGGAACAACAGCCGAAGCTGGGGCAAAGGTTCTTTTTACGGCTGGTTGCGCCTACGATCCTCTGCGGACTGTTCCGGCACATCAGGAGAACGACGTGCGCTTGCGTCTCACGCCGCGTGAGGACAGCTTCTACGACATGTTCGCCGACTCGGCGAACAACCTGGTCACCGGCGCCAGGCTGCTCGTGGAGCTCATCAGCGACGGCGCCGACCGGCCGGCGATCGCGGAGAAGATGCGCGCATGCGAGCACGCGTGCGACGAATCGACTCATGCGATCATGCGCCGGCTCAACGAAACGTTCATCACCCCGTTCGACCGGGAGGACATCTACCGGCTGGCCTCGACGCTCGACGACGTGATGGACGAGATGGAGGAGGCCGCCGACCTCGTCGTGCTCTACAAGATCGACGAGTTCCCCAAGGAGATCGTCCACATGGTCGAGGTCCTGGAGCGCGCCGCCGAGCTGACCGCCGAGGCGATGCCGCGGCTGCGGTCGATGAAGGAGCTCAACGAGTACTGGATCGAGATCAACCGGCTGGAGAACCAGGGCGACCAGGTCTACCGCAAGCTGCTGGCGCACCTGTTCAACAACGGCGGTCACGACACCCTGATGGTCATGAAGATGAAGCAGGTCATCGACCGGCTCGAGGAGGCCGCGGACGCTTTCGAGCACGTGGCCAACACGGTCGAGACCATCGCGGTCAAGGAATCATGAGCGCTCCCGACGAGCCGCCCGGCCGGCGCGGCCCGGCCGACCCCGCCGTGGGCGGGACAGTCGGCAAGGTGCTGACGAAGCCGTCGCCGCCGAGCGGCGAGCCGACGCTCGCGCAGCAGGCGCGGCGCGGCCCGGACCGGTTCTGGCCGCTGCTCGGCATCGGGCTGCTGGCCGTGATCATCTCGGGCGCGGTCGGCCTGCAGTCGGAGGCGCAGACGGCCGTCCTCATCGTGGTCGTGCTGATCGCGCTGGTGTTCGACTACACCAACGGGTTCCACGACGCGGCCAACGCGATCGCCACGTCGGTGTCGACGCGGGCGCTGACCCCGCGGGCGGCGCTGCTGATGGCGGCCGTGATGAACCTCGTCGGCGCGCTGCTCGGCGTCGAGGTCGCCAAGACCGTCAGCGAGGTGATCACCCCGCCGGACGGCCTGCACGGCCTGACGGTCGTCGCGGCGGGCGTGCTGGGCGCGATCACCTGGAACATGATCACCTGGTACTTCGGGCTGCCGTCGTCGTCCTCGCACGCGCTGATCGGCGGCGTGGTCGGCGCGGGCGTCGCGTCGGCGTCCTCGGTGAGCTGGGGCACGGTCGTGGACAAGGTCGCGATCCCGATGGTGATCTCCCCGGTGGCCGGGTTCGGGCTGACCTACATGGTCATGATCGCGATCCTGTGGATCTTCCGCCGGTCCAACCCCGGCCGGATCGGGCGCCGGTTCCGCATCGCGCAGTCGCTGTCGGCGGCGTCCATGGCCCTCGGGCACGGCCTGCAGGACGCGCAGAAGACGATGGGCATCATCGTCCTCGCGCTGGTCACCACCGGCCACTCGGACGGGACGAGCGTGCCGCTGTGGGTCATCCTGGCCTGTGCGGGCGCGCTGTCGCTCGGCACGTACGCGGGCGGCTGGCGGATCATGCGGACGCTGGGCCGCAAGGTCATCGAGCTGGACCCGCCCAAGGGCTTCGCCGCGGAATCGACGGCGTCGCTGATCCTGTACGCGACCGCCTACATCTGGCACGCTCCAATCTCGACGACGCACACGATCACGTCCTGCATCATGGGTGCGGGCGCGACGAAGCGGCTGTCGGCCGTCCGGTGGGGCGTGGCCGGGAACATCGTCACGGCCTGGGTCCTGACGATGCCGGCGGCGGCCCTGGTCGCGGCCGTCGTCTACTGGATCGTGCACCTCTTCGGCGCCTGACCGGCGCCTGGAGCGGTCTCCCGGCCGGTCCGCCGCCCGGTGCGGAGGACGGCGGGCCGGCCCGGGGCGAATAGGGTGGGGGACGTGAGCGAACTGCGGACGCGCGCGATGCTGGAGTACGACGAGATCGCCGGCGCGCTGGCGGTGGTCGAGGCCGCCGCCGAGGCCGACGGGGTCGGTGCGCTGTCGGAGCACTCGACGCTCGCCCTGCGGGCCGGACGCGCCGGCCTGCTCGCCGTCGAGGACGGCTTGATCGTCGGCTATGCCCGGTTCGACCCGGCGGACGGCGACGAGCCCGCGTCCGGCGAACTCGTCGTCCACCCCGGGCATCGGCGCCGCGGCCACGGGCGGGCGCTGCTGCGCGCCATGATCCAGAAGGCGGGCGGACCGCTGCGCGTGTGGGCGCACGGCGACCTGCCCGCCGCCGCCGCGCTCGCCCGCGGCGAGAGCCTGGACCGCGTCCGGGCCCTGTTCCAGATGCGCCGCCCCGCCGCCGGCCCCCTCCCCGCCGCGAAGCCCGCCGAGGGCGTCGCACTGCGCACGTTCCGTCCCGGCGCGGACGAGGTCGCGTGGCTGCGGGTGAACAAGCGCGCGTTCGCCGACCACCCCGAGCAGGGCACCTGGACGATGGAGGACGTGCGCGACCGCGAGGCCGAGGAGTGGTTCGACCCCGCCGGTTTCCTCCTCGCCGAGCGCGACGGCCGCCTCGTCGGCTTCCACTGGACGAAGGTGCACTCCGGCGGCCTCGGCGAGGTGTACGTCGTGGGCGTCGACCCGGACGCGCAGGGCCTCGGCCTCGGCCGCGCGCTGACGCTCGCGGGCCTGCACCACCTGCGCGACCGGGGCGTCGACCAGTTGATGCTGTACGTGGACGAGTCGAACACCGCGGCCGTCCGCCTCTACGACTCCCTCGGCTTCACCAAGTACGCCGTCGACGTCATGTACGGCACCCCGGGCGCCTGATCCCGCGGCCCCGTCGATTCCGGGCCCTGTTCTCCCGGGCCCTGTTCTCCCGGTCTTTGTCGCTCCCGCTGCCCTGTCGAACGCCGAACTCTTCGGCATACCCGCTCGCGCCGCGATCGACTCCCGAAGTGGTCCACGCGCGTCCGCATGCCCATGAGTCCTTTACTGGACCGTGGGCGTTCTGAGCAGCGCTGTTAACCGTAAAGCCATCCCAAATCGGGGCATTCTTCGTAACCATGCCCGGCGTCGTTCACTGTCCGTTCACCTGGAGCGGGGTGGCTGGTCACCTCGTCTGCCTACCTTCATGTTCGACGGTGACCCCCCGCCCCTGGCCGACCCGACCGGGACGCCGGCCGGGGAAACCCGCCCTGACGAAGAATCAAGAGGAGACCCTCCGGTGAAGAACGGTTCCCGACTTGCCGCACTGAGCGGCGTGGTCGTCGCGGGGGCGCTTGCCCTGTCCGCCTGCGGCAGCGATGCCAACGAGACCGAGGCCTCGGCCAACGCGCCGGCCGCCGGCTCGATCGACTGCGCCGAGGGCAGCGTCAACGCCGCCGGTTCGAGCGCGCAGAAGAACGCCGTCGAGGAGTGGTCCAAGGCCTTCGCCGCCGCCTGCCCCGGCGCCACCCTGAACTACAACCCGACCGGCTCCGGCGCCGGCATCCAGGCGTTCACCGAGGGCCAGGTGGCCTTCGCCGGCTCCGACTCCGCGCTGGACGAGGAGGAGAAGGCCGCCGCGAAGCAGCGCTGCGAGGGCAACCCCGCGCTGAACCTGCCGATGGTCGTCGGCCCGGTCGCGGTCGCCTACAACGTCGAGGGCGTCGACTCCCTCAAGCTGGACTCCCCGACCCTCGCGAAGATCTTCGCGGGCGAGGTCACGAAGTGGAACGCTCCGGAGATCGCCGAGCAGAACGAGGGCGTCACCCTGCCCGACGCCGACATCAAGCCGGTGTACCGCTCGGACGAGTCCGGCACCACGGACAACTTCACCGACTACCTGAAGGCCACCGCGGGCGACGTCTGGAAGTGGGAGCCCGCCAAGAAGTGGCCGAACGACGCCGGCCAGGGCGCCAACGGCTCCGACGGCGTCACCCAGCTGGTGAAGAGCACCGCCGGGAGCATCTCCTACGTCGAGTACTCCTACGCCAAGAACAACTCGCTCAACACCGTCTCGGTGAAGAACGGCGCCGGTGAGTACACCGAGCTGACCCCCGACAGCGCCTCCAAGGGCGTCGCGGGCGCCAAGATCGTCGGCACCGGCAACGACGTCGAGCTCGAGATCGACTACACCGCCAAGGAGGCCGGGGCCTACCCGATCGTCCTGGTGACGTACGAGGTCGCCTGCGAGAAGGGCCTGCCCGCCGAGCAGGCCAAGTTCGTCAAGTCCTTCCTGACCTACACCTCCAGCGCGGACGGTCAGAAGATCCTCACCGACATCGGCTACGCGCCGCTTCCGCAGGCCGTGCTGACCAAGGTTCAGGCGTCCGTGAAGGCCCTGTCCTGACGACAGCCCGACCGACCAGCAGCCCCGCCGCCGAGGTTCTCGGCGGCGGGGCCGGTCCGCGTTCGGCCGACGACGTGATCTTCAAGGAGGAGTCCCCGTGACCAGCGACACCGGCGTCGAGGCGCACGCCGCCGCGAAGGAACGCGGCCTCGCCCGCGCGATGAGCACCGGCCGGGCCGGAGACAAGATCTTCGTCTCCGCGGCCCGCGGCTCCGGCCTCACCGTGCTGGCGATCGTCGCCGCCATCGCCGTCTTCCTCATCTGGAAGGCCATCCCCGCGCTGCAGGCGAACGAGGCGAGCTTCCTCACCAGCGAGGAATGGAACCCCAACGCCAAGCCGCCCGAGTTCGGCATCGCGCAACTGGCCTACGGCACGATCATGTCGTCGCTGATCGCGATGGTCATCGCCACGCCGATCGCGATCGGCATCGCGCTGTTCATCTCGTTCTACGCGCCGCGGCGGCTGGCGTCCGGGCTCGGCTACATCGTCGACCTGCTCGCCGCCGTGCCCAGCATCGTCTACGGACTCTGGGGCCTGATCTTCCTGTCCCAGTACATGGACGACGCCGGCGAGTTCCTCAGCGCCGTGCTCGGCTGGATCCCGCTGTTCTCCACCGACAGCCCCGGCAGGAACTCGATGTTCGCCGCCGGAGTCGTCCTCGCCATCATGATCCTGCCGATCATCTCCTCCATCTCCCGCGAAGTGTTCCTGCAGGTCCCGCAGGCGCACGTGGAGGCGTCCCTCGCGCTCGGCGCCACCCGCTGGGAGATGATCCGGATGTCGGTGCTGCCCTACGGCCGCTCCGGCATGATCGGCGCCTCCATGCTCGGCCTCGGCCGCGCGCTCGGCGAGACGATCGCCGTCGCGATGGTGCTGACCTTCGTGCCCGGCATCAACTGGAGCATCCTCGAGAACGGCGGCAACACCTTCGCCGCCAACATCGCCAACAGCTTCGCCGAGGCGTCCGAGACCGGCCGCGGCGCCCTCGTCGCCTCCGGCCTCGTCCTGTTCGTGATCACGCTGCTCGTCAACATGGCCGCCCGCGCGGTCGTCGCGCGCCGCAAGGAGTTCGTGTGACCTCGCCCTCCCTCACCAAGCCGTCCGGCCCGGCGGGCCCGAGCCTCACGTCGGTCTCGGCGTCCCGGAAGATCAAGGACCGCGCCGTCCAGGGGCTCGTCTACCTGGCGTTCGCCCTCGCGGTCATCCCGCTGGTGTCGGTCCTGTGGACGGTCGTCGTCAACGGCCTCGAGCGGCTCGACCCGACGTTCTTCCAGTTCTCGATGAACGCGGTCAGCGGCATCGACGAGGGCGGTGGCGCCTACCACGCCATCATCGGCACCCTCATGCAGGTCGCGATCACCACCATGATCGCCGTGCCGATCTCCGTGCTCACCGCCATCTACCTGGTGGAGTACGCCGGCAACGGCCGCCTCGGCAAGGTGATCAGCTTCTTCGTGGACGTCATGATCGGCATCCCGTCGATCGTCGCGGGCCTGTTCGTCCTCGCGCTCTGGCTGCTCACCTTCGGCTTCGAGTACTCCGGCTTCGCCGGGTCCCTCGCCCTGGTGATCCTGATGATCCCGACCGTCACGCGGTCGGCCGAGGAGATGCTCAAGCTCGTCCCGAACGACCTGCGCGAGGCGTCCTACGCCCTCGGCGTCCCGCGGTGGCGGACGATCCTGTTCGTCGTCCTGCCCACCGCCATGAACGGCATCGTCACCGGCATCATGCTCGCCGTCGCCCGCGTCATGGGCGAGACCGCGCCGCTCCTCCTCACGATCTTCTTCACGAAGGCGATCAACAACAACCCGTTCGACGGTCCCCAGGGATCGCTGCCCACCTTCATCTGGGAGCAGGCCGGCGACCCGAACCAGAACTCGCTGGACCGCGCCTGGACCGGCGCGCTCGTCCTGATCGGCCTGATCATGCTGCTGAACCTGGTGGCACGGCTGATCGCCCGGCGCCGTTCCCCCGCCGACCGCTGACCCCGACCCCGGCACGACCCCGATAGGAGCACCTGACCCATGGCCAAGCGGATCGAAGTCTCCGGGCTGCACGCCTACTACGGCGGCGTCCACGCCATCGAGGACATCTCGATGACGGTCGAGCCGCGCTCGGTGACCGCGTTCATCGGGCCGTCGGGCTGCGGAAAGTCCACCTTCCTGCGCACCCTCAACCGGATGCACGAGGTCATCCCGGGCGCCCGCGTCGAAGGCAAGGTCATGCTGGACGACGAGGACCTCTACGACTCGTCCGTCGACCCCGTCGCCGTCCGCCGCGTCGTCGGCATGGTGTTCCAGCGGCCCAACCCGTTCCCCACCATGTCGATCTACGACAACGTCGCCGCGGGCCTGAAGCTCAACGGCGTCCGCCGCAAGAGCCGCCTCGACGAGATCGTCGAGGAGTCCCTGCAGGGCGCCAACCTGTGGAACGAGGTCAAGGACCGCCTGAGCAAGCCCGGAGCCGGCCTCTCCGGCGGCCAGCAGCAGCGCCTCTGCATCGCCCGCGCCATCGCCGTGCAGCCGCAGGTCCTGCTGATGGACGAGCCCTGCTCGGCCCTCGACCCCATCTCGACCCTCGCGATCGAGGACCTCATCGCCAAGCTGAAGTCCCAGTACACGATCGTGATCGTCACCCACAACATGCAGCAGGCCGCCCGCGTCAGCGACCGCACGGCGTTCTTCAACATCGCGGGCACGGGCCAGCCCGGCAAGCTCATCGAGATCGACGACACCAGCAAGATCTTCACGAACCCGGAGCAGAAGGCCACCGAGGACTACATCACCGGCCGCTTCGGCTGAACCACCGGTCGGCCTCCGGTCGCAGAGCGACCTACGGCCGCCGCGAACCCCGCGCACTCCGCGGGGGTACCACCGGCGCATCGTCCCGCCTGGCCACCTGTCGGCCGCCTGCGAGCTCGGCGCGCTCCGCGGGGGCGCCACCGGCGTATCGTCTCGTCCGGCCACCTGTCGGCCGCTTGCGAGCTCGGCGGGCTCCGCGGGGGACCACCGGTGCATCGTCTCGTCCGGCCACCTGTCGGCCGCCCGCGAGTTCGGCGCGCTCCGCGGGGGCGCCACCGGCGTATCGTCCCGTCCGGCCACCTGCCGGCCGCCCGTGCGTGGGGCTCGGCGGTTCGGGTGGCGTGTGTTCGCGGGTGCGGGTTCGCCCGTTCGCGCGGCGCCCGCGTGTGCACGGCGGCTCGGCCGTTCGGGGATGTTCGTCCGCGCATGCGGAGCCGGCTTTCACCTGGTGCCGCTCGCGCACGGAGGCCGGCCCGTTCGCACGGCGCCCGCTCGCGTATGGAGGCGTGCAGGCACGTACGTCGCCCGTGCAGGGGCGCCCGTGGACGGAGGCTCGCGCGGCGCGGGGGCCGAGCCGCGCGGAAGGGCGGCCGCCGGCGGGGGTGCTCGCGTGGTGCGCCGGTTTCGTGCCGGGGTCAGGTGCGGGCCGGGGTCTTCTCTTCGGAGTCGCCGCCGGGGCGGTGGTCGGGGACGAAGCGGTAGCCGACGTTGCGGACGGTGCCGATGAGGGCCTCGTACTCGGCGCCGAGCTTCGCGCGGAGGCGGCGGACGTGGACGTCGACCGTGCGGGTGCCGCCGAAGTAGTCGTACCCCCAGACCTCCTGGAGGAGCTGGGCGCGGGTGAAGACGCGGCCCGGGTGCTGGGCGAGGTACTTCAGGAGCTCGAACTCCTTGAAGGTCAGATCGAGGACGCGGCCGCGCAGCCGGGCCGTGTAGGTGGCCTCGTCGATCGTGAGGTCGCCGTTGCGGATCTCGCCCGGGTCCTCCTCGGCGTCGGCGGCCGCGGCGGCGCGGCCGACGGCGAGCCGGAGGCGGGCCTCGACCTCGGCGGGGCCCGCGGACTGGAGCAGCAGGTCGTCCAGTCCCCATTCGGGGCTGAGGGCGGCGAGCCCGCCCTCGGTGACGATGCCCAGCAGGGGGCTGTCCAGCCCGGTGGTGCGCAGCAGCCGGCACAGGCTCTTGGCCTGGGCGAGATCGCGGCGCGCGTCCACCAGGACGATGTCGGCGGGCGGCGCGTCGATGAGCGCGGACGCCTCGGCGGGCGCGACGCGCACCGAGTGCAGCAGCAGACCCAGCGCGGGCAGCACCTCGTCGGACGGTTCGAGCGCGTTGGTCAGCAAGAGCAAACTGCTCAATGCCGCCTCCTCGTCTTGAAACAGACGTGGGACCCAGGCTGCTCACGCTCGTTCGCCCCGGTCATGGCCGGCGCGCGCGAGACGAGGCCATGCAGGGTGTTCGGGTGAACTCCCCGGCCTCGTCGCCCGGATCCCTGCCTTGAGCATATCCGAGCCCGCTCCGGCCGTTCCGGGCGACTCGGGTGCGGCGGGTGAGATGCTTGGGGGCATGGCGAAGGGGACGATCCGGTACTGGGCGGCGGCGAAGGCGGCGGCGGGGCTCGCGGAGGAGCCGTACGACGCCGGGACGCTCGCGGAGGCGCTCGCGGCCGCGTCCGCCGGACGGGACGGGGAGTTCGCGCGGGTGGTCGCGCGGAGTTCGTTCCTCGTGAACGGTGATCCGGTAGGGACGCGCGAGCCCGCGGCCGTGGAGTTGCCCGAGGGCGGGACCGTCGAGGTCCTGCCGCCGTTCGCCGGGGGCTGATGTCACTCCACGGTGTGACTCCCGTGGATCGCCGGGCCGGTTAAGGTGTGGCGATCGCGTGGGCCCGTCCGGAGGAGAGACATGCGCAAGGCACTCGTCGTCCTGCTCGTCCTGGTGGTGGGCGGGTTGATCGCCGCCGACCGGATCGGCGTGCGCGTCGCGCAGGACGAGATCGCGCGGCAGGTGGCGGCGCAGGAGGGCCTGGCGCGGCAGCCGGACGTGACGATCCACGGGTTCCCGTTCCTGACGCAGGCGGCCGGCGGCGAGTACGACCACATCGAAGTGGTCATCGGGGAGTACACCGAGCAGGATGTGACGCTGTCGGACGTCCGGGTCGACATGCGGGGGCTGCGGGCGCCGCTGTCGGAGCTCGCGGACGGCAACACCGCGAACGTGACCGCCCGGACGGCGACCGCGTCGGCGATCGTGCCGTACCCGATGATCCGGGAACAGGCGCCGAAGGAGGTCGAGGGGCTCGCGCCGAAGGGCGAGAACCTCGAGGTCGACCTCGCGGGCGCGGTGATGGGCGTCCCGCTGTCGGGCAAGGCGGTCGTGTCGCTGGAGGCGACGGGCAAGGGCATCGCGGTGACGCCGGTGTCGGTCGCGCCGGACGGCGGCCCGCAGATCCCGCTGGCGCTGGTGAAGCGGCAGCTCACCTGGGTGGTTCCGGTCACCGACCTGCCGGTGGGGTCGCGGATCAGCCGGATCGAGCCGACGGCGGACGGGCTCCGGGTGTCGGCGACCGCGCAGGACGTCCGGCTGAGCGACCTGGAGAAGGCGCGCTGAGGCCGCCCGCGCCCGTCCCGGCCGCCGCCGGAAGACGCGCGCGTCCCGCGCCGTTGTACGGGACGGCGGCGATGGGAGGGATCACGTGACGGACGTCCTCGGACCGGACGACCTGGGCGCCGGCCTCGGCGAGCGCGCGACGCTCGTCCAGTTCTCCAGCGCCTTCTGCGCGCCGTGCCGCGCCACCCGGCGGGTCCTCGGGGACGTCGCCCGCATGGTGGACGGCGTCGCGCACATCGAGATCGACGCGGAGGCGAACCTCCCGCTCGTCCGGAGGCTGGACGTCACCGGCACCCCCACCGTGCTCGTCCTGGACGCCGCCGGGCGCGTGGTCCGGCGGGCCTCGGGGGCGCCCCGCAGGGCCGACGTCATCGCCGCTCTCGGCGCCGCCGTCCGGTGAGGGGACACTCCGGTGACCAGCCCTAAGACGAATGTCACTGTCTCGCAACGCGAGACGGATGTGACACCGCGTGGATTGTCGGCTTACCATCGTGTCCGTGCGTGACCGAACAGAGCAGATGCTCACGAAGCGCCGCGCGGTCGACTTCTGCCGCGTGGCCGCCTCGCTCTGTCGCATGGCCTGAGGCATCGAGCCCGACCGTTCCGAGCACTTTCCCTCTACTCAGCTCGTACGCACGCCTCACCGCCTGGAGCACCCCGATGCAGGTCGACCCGTGCAGGCCGCGCCCCGGCGCGTCCCTACCGGAGTCCCGCGTCGATGTCCGCTCCGTTCCGGCGGGCCCGGCCGGTCGCGCGACGGGGACCACCCGGCTCGGTATCGATGCCGCCGCCTGTGCGATGAAGGCGCACCCGCCCGCGCAGTGCCGCGGGCGCCGCGCCATGTATCCGCTGATCCGACAATTCACCGCGAAGATTCGCTCCGACAGGGAGGTTCCCGCATGAGCCGCGCCGACGTTCTGGTGGACGCAAGCTGGGTCGAAGAGCACCTGGACGACCCCGGCCTCGTCCTCGTCGAGGTCGACGAGGACGTGTCCGCCTACGACAAGGGCCACATCCGTGGCGCCGTGAAGATCGACTGGAAGACCGAGCTGCAGGACCCGGTCCGCCGCGACTTCGTCGACAAGACCGGCTTCGAGGAGCTGCTCTCGTCCAAGGGCATCGCCAACGACGACCTGGTCATCCTGTACGGCGGGAACAACAACTGGTTCGCCGCCTACGCCTACTGGTACTTCAAGCTGTACGGCCACCAGAACGTGCGGCTGCTCGACGGCGGCCGCAAGAAGTGGGAGCTGGACTCCCGCGAGCTGGTCACCGACGTGCCGTCCCGCCCGAAGACCGACTACAAGGCGCAGGACCAGGACCTGTCGATCCGCGCGTTCCGCGACGAGGTCGTGGACGCCATCGGCACCAAGAACCTCATCGACGTCCGTTCGCCGGACGAGTTCAGCGGCAAGCTGCTCGCCCCGGCGCACCTTCCGCAGGAGCAGGCGCAGCGGGCCGGGCACGTCCCGACCGCGCGCAGCATCCCGTGGTCGAAGGCCGCCAACGACGACGGCACGTTCAAGTCCGACGAGGAGCTCCGCGAGCTCTACACCGAGGCCGGCGTCGACCTGAACAAGGACACCATCGCCTACTGCCGCATCGGTGAGCGCTCGTCGCACACCTGGTTCGCCCTGCGCGAGCTGCTCGGCCTGGAGAACGTCAAGAACTACGACGGCTCCTGGACCGAGTACGGCTCGCTCGTCGGCGTCCCCGTCGAGCTCGGCGACCCCAAGTAACCGTCCGCCGTCCGCCGTCCGGCGGAGCAGATCTTTCCGTGCACACGGAGATGGAGGAACAATGACCCAGGGCTGCGCAGCACCCGCCCAGACGGCGCATCTGCCCGCGACCGTCGACCTGACCAACGAGGCCGTCATCCAGGGCACCGTCACGCGTGACGGCGCGCCCGTGTCCAGCGCCTACGCCCGCCTGCTCGACTCCACCGGCGAGTTCACCGCCGAGGTCGTCACCGGCGACGAGGGCGTGTTCCGCTTCTTCGCGGCCGACGGCGACTGGACGGTCCGCGTCCTCGCCGCGGGCGGCGTGAGCGTCGACAACACCGTCACCGCCAAGACCGGTGAGGTCGCCGCGCTCGAGGTCGCCATCTGACCCGAGCGGACGCGACGTCCGCACGGACCCCGCCGTCCCCGCCCCGCGCGGACGGCGGGGTCCGTCGCTTTCCCGGGCGGTTCCGGCCGTCCCTCCACGGCGTCGGTGCGGATCGGTACGATCGGCGCGATGCTCCGACTCTCCCCCAAGTCCCCGCTGATCCTCCCGTGGGCGACGCTCAAGCTGGCGGGCCGCTTCGTGCTGCCCCTCACGCTGTGGTTCACGGTCGGGGAGCTGCTGCGGTACGGGGCGATGTACGGCGGCTACCGGCTCGGCAAGATGGACGGGACGGCCGCGACCGTCGCGCCGCTGCTGACCATCGGGCTGCTCGTCGTCATCACGCTGACGACGACCGCGCTGATGATCCACTGCGTGCGCGAGGGGCTCGACGTCGTGCACGCCCGGTCGTCCGGCGGCGGCCTGACGTCCTGGGCCGTCGGCAACGAGGACGAGTCGGCGCTCGGCGCGATGGGGCGCGCCGCGCTCCCGTTCGTCATCTTCTACCTCGCGTGGGGGCAGCAGGCCGAGGACGCCCGTGAGTTCGCCGAGACGGCCGCGAGCCGCGGCTTCACCGAAGGCGGCATCCAGGGGCAGATCGAGGGCATCGGGCTGCTGCTGTCCCTCGAGAAGCACGTGAAGCTCGCGATCGTCCTCACCGCCGCGTTCTTCGTCCTGAAGCTCCTCGTCGAATGGCTGCTGGAGGAGCGGCTGCCCCGCACCGTCGGCCCGCTCGCCGGCGTCCTCGAGATCAATTTCGCGCTGTTCGGCATCTTCACCATCGACCAGCTCCGCGACAAGGGCGCGGAGTGGTTCACCGACCGGCGGGCCTGGGACTGGTTCAGCGACGCCGCCGGGCCCCTCCTGGACGTGTGGCCGCCGTTCAAGCACGCGGTCCTCGGCGCCCTCATCTGGCTCGTCATCGCGGGCGTCATCCTCGGTCTCGACACCGGCGACGAACGGCTCGTCCTCGGGGAGAGCCGCACCGCCCGGCGCATCGCCGCCGCCGGCGGCATCGACCGCGTGAACAGCCCCCGCGAGGTCCTCACCCGCGGCCTGCGCGACATGCTGCTGCCCGCCTGGTTCGGGCTGCGCCTCGTCCGCCGGTCCGGGATGATGCCGTTCGCCGCGTTCTGCCTGCTGTTCTCGGCGCTGCACGTCGGCGAGGACGCGGCCCAGCGGCAGGCGTACGAGCTGATCGGCGCCCACGACGTCGCCTGGTGGCTGCCGCGGATGCCGTTCGTCGTCTACGGCGCCGGGCTGGTCTTCGAGATCCTCCGCATCTGCCTGCTCGCCGCCGCGTTCAACCTCATGGTCACCCGCGTCACGGCTCGAACCGCAGCGAAGGCAGTGGATCCCCGCCCCGACGCTCCGTTTCCGGCGGACGCACCACCAGCGCCAGCGACTCCGCCCCGGCACGGGGCACCGTACCCCGGACCGTGAGCGGGAACGCCTGCCCCGGCGTCACCTCCACGGGCTTGGACGCGTTCGCCGTCCACTCCCGGCCCCGCGCGTCGGTGAACCGGTACTCCATCCCGTAGCCGCCGATGGTCTTCACGCTCTCCGCGTCCTGTGCCTTCACCGCGAGGACGACCTGCAACTGGACGGCGTCCCGCGCGGAGCTCCCGGGCAGCGGCGCCGACTCCCGCTTGTAGACCGTCCACCGGGCGCCCGCGAGTTCGCCGATCTCCCCGCGCGCGACGGACGACACCTTCACCGGCGGCTCGAGGCTTTCCGCGCGTCCCGTCTCGTCCACCCAGTACAGGCCGAGCAACCCGGGCAGGAGGACCGCGAGCGCGCACGCCTCCACGACCCGGCGCGTCCGGGGGCCGAGCCGCGTGCGCCGGGCCCGCGGAGACGCCCCGTCCGGCTCGTCGTCCCGCCCGTCCGGTCGTCCGCCGGGGGGCGGCTGGGCGAACGGGTGCCCGGGCGGGGGCGGGCCGCCCGGCGGGGGCGGGGGCTGGAACCACGGCTGCTGCGGGTGGTCGCCCGGCGGCCGCACGGGCGCGTACGGACCGGTCTGCTGCGGTTGCGCGGGCCGCGCGTGCCGCCCACGCGGCTCCCCGCCCGCGGGCTGCCCGTATCCGCCTCCGTGCTGCTGCCACCCGGGCGGTTGCCGGTACCCGCCGGTGGGCTGCTGCTGCCACCCCTGCGGTTGCCGATATCCCCCGGTCGGCGGCTGGTGACCGGGTGACTGGTCGTGTCCGGGTGACTGTTCGTGCCTGCCGGTCGGCTGGTTCTGCGGTGTGCCGGGGCCGGGGTACCGCGGGGTCGCGGGCGGGGGGTACGTCCCCTGCGGTCCGCCCGCTCCCTGCCAGGGCGGCTGCGGCGGCGGGGGCTCATGCGGGACGAACGGCGGCGGGGGAGGCGGCTGCTGCTGCTCGTCCGCGGGCGGTCGCCGCCTGCGGCCGTACCGTCCCTGCGGCGGCTCCTCCGGCGGCCGGTGCGGGTCGTTCACGAGTCCTCCCGCAGCTCGTACCGTTCGGGGGCCTTCCGGACGAGTTCGGCGGCGCGGGACCGGGTGAGGCCGAGGTCGATGTCGGCGGCGGACGACAGCTGCGGCAGGAGCCCGCCCGTCCCCACCACCAGGTGGGCGCCCGCGACGCGGTCCTTCGGCAGCTCGAAGACGAACGCGGTGTTCGTCCACAGCATCGGCTGCAGGGTCGCCTGCGGCGGGTCCGCGGCGCCGGGCCGCTGGGCGGGCTCGAAGGTGTGGCCGTCCGGGGTCTCCAGGGCGGCGGATCGCAGCTGCACCGGCTCGTCGCGGGCCATGCCGCGCGCACGAACGACGATGTAGACGCCGTCCGTGGCCACCGGGGGCTTGTCGCCGAGGACCGAGTCGGGTGCGAGCGACCGCGCGGCGGCCACGCTCTCGACGCGCAGCGTGAACGCCGGCGTGGCGACCTCCGCCCCGATGCGGCCGTCCGTCCGGATGGGGTCGAGCATCCCCGCCTCGACCTTCGGCTGGAACGCGTGCAGCCACATGGCCCCGGCGAGCAGGACCGTTCCGCCGAGGCCGGCGCCGCCCTGCACGGCGAGCTTGCGCACGTTCACGGCGTCCCCGTCCCGACGGGCAGCGTGTAGCGCGCGGCCAGCGCACCGCCCTCCCGCTGCACCCGCCACGCGTACTCGTTGTCGGTGAACCCGTGGTCGTACTTCCATTCGCGCAGCCCGAACGTGAACGTCTCGGGCGGCTGCGCCGGGCCGAGCTTCCACATCACGGACGCCTCCACGGGCAGGCCGGGCTGGACGGTGTACGTCTCCGCGCCCGCGGCGACGCCCGTCACCTCGTCGGGCTCCACCCACTTGCCGGTCTTGGTGCGGGCGACGACGCCCTCCTGCAGCCCGGTGGAGCCGAGCCAGGCCGTTTCCCTGCTCTCGTTGACGACCCGCATCCGGACGATCAGGTACCGTTCGGATCCGCCCAGGCCGCCGTCGACCACACCGGCCCGCACGTCGTGCACCGTCAACGCGAACAGCCCGACGTCGACCGCCTTCCCCGGCGGCTTCACCGGCTGTTTCGGCTTCT
Source organism: Actinomadura sediminis (assembly GCF_042675525.1). Taxonomy (NCBI): domain Bacteria; kingdom Bacillati; phylum Actinomycetota; class Actinomycetes; order Streptosporangiales; family Thermomonosporaceae; genus Actinomadura; species Actinomadura sediminis. Next base: position 35,399 of record NZ_JBHTJA010000037.1, on the reverse strand, counting down.
CCTTCAGCCCGCCGGTCGCCCACAGCACCGCGGCCAGCACGACCACCGCCGCCACGGCGGCCGACGCCCACACCAGGCGGCGGCGCCCGCCGGCGGTGTTCCGGTGGGGGACGGGGGCGGTGTACTGCACCCGGTGATGGTAATACGCGCCCGGTCCGCCCACATGGCGAAGATCGCGGCCGCCTCCGCTAGCGCGATCGGCGGCCGGACGGACGCGCCCCCGGGGACACCGTCCGGACGTCCGCGCCGTGCGCCCCGGCCGATCGTTTAGGCTCTTTGGGCCGACTCGCTCGGGTCGGCGGCTTGTGTCCTCGGATGACGGCGGATCGGGAGAGATGGGCATGCGCGGTGGGGGGCTGACGGCGAGAGCGGGAGGCATCGCTGCGACCTCGGTGCTCGTGTTCGCACCGGCGGCCGCGGCGGCGCCCGTCGAACGGGCGGCCGCGTCCGTCCAGCGGCCGGTCGCGCCGCTCGCGCCCCAGTGCAACAAACCGGTGGGCCACCCCGCGTCGGACATCACCGTCGAGCCGTGGCCGCAGCAGCGCCTCGACTTCGAGCAGGCCTGGCAGGCCACCCGCGGCAAGGGGGTGACCGTCGCCGTCGTCGACAGCGGCATCGAGGCGAACCATCCGCAGCTCAAGGGCAAGGTCGCCAAGAGCCACGACGCCACGAAGACCACCGCCGGCGACTGCTTCGGCCACGGCACCCAGGTCGCGGGCATCATCGCCGCCACCGACATGCGGCGGCAGAACGTGCCGTTCGTCGGTGTGGCGCCGCAGGTGAAACTGCTCAACGCCAAGTTCACCACGGGCGAGAGCACCAACGACAACACGCTGCTGCCCAAGGCCATCGACTGGGCGGTGGACAACGGGGCGGACGTCGTCAACGTCTCGGCCCGCGCGCCCGACACCACGGCGTTGCGCGCGGCCGTGGAGAAGGCGAAGCGGGAGGACGTCCTGATCGTCGCCGCCGCCGGGAACGTCGCCCAGGACCAGCGCGGCAAGGAGAGCGCCGCCTACCCGGCGAGTTACGAAGGCGTCCTGTCGGTCGCGGCCGTGGACGAGGCCGGCACCATCGCGGACTTCTCCAACATCAAGTCGCGCATCGACGTCTCGGCGCCCGGCCAGAACATCATCTCGACCGTCGGCGACGGGTACATCGGCGGGCTGCAGGGCACCAGTTACGGCGCCCCGTACGCCGCCGGCGTCGCCGCGCTCGTCCGCGCCCGCCACCCGAACCTGAACCACCAGCAGGTGATCAACCGGATTCTGATCACCGCGGAGGGCGGCAACGGGACGGGCAGCGGGCACGGCATGATCAGCCCGATGCAGGCCGTCACCGCCGTCATCCCGCCGAACGCGAAGCCCTCCGCGCAGCAGGCCGTCAACTCCGCCAGGGGCACGGTGGACATCGCCCGGCCCGCGCCCGTCGACCACCGCTCCCGCACCATCGGCCTCGCCGTCGCGGGCGGCGCGCTCGTCCTCGGCCTGCTGGTCGCGTTCGCCGGCGCCGTCATCCCGCTCGGCCGCAAGCGCGGCTGGAAGCCGGGACGCGCCGCCGCCCCCTCCGGCGACCGCGGCTGACTCCCGCCCTCCCGCGCTGACGGGAAGGCCCCGGCCCGCACGGGCCGGGGCCTCCCTCATCGGACGGACGCCGTCACGCGCCCCCCGTCACGCGCCCCACGTCACTGCGGGTCGCCGTGGAAGGCGGTCTGGATCAGCCGCTTCCCGGCCCGCCGGTCGGAGTGGGTGCCGCGGCCGGGCGGCAGCGGCGACGGGCGGACCTCGAACAGGTTCCCCTCGTCCTTGCTGCCCGACATGATCAGCGCCGGGGTCGCCATGTCCTTGAGCCGCTGCAGGATCGGGTCGAACATCGCGCGGCCCGCACCGCCCATCGTCCGGGCCAGGATCACGTGCATCCCGATGTCCCGCGCCTGCGGGAGCAGCTCGGCGAGCTGCGCCAGCGGGTTCCCGGACGGCGTGGCGACCAGGTCGTAGTCGTCCACGATCAGGAACAGCTCGGAACCGCTCCACCACGACCGGTTGCGGAGCTGCTCCGGCGTCAGGTCGGACGGAGGCAGCCGGTTGACCAGCGCCCCGTTGGTGTCCTTCATCAGCCCGGCCGCCGCCGTCGACGACGCCGCGTACCCGATGACGTGCTCGCTCTCCGCGGAGTCCAGCAGCGCCCGGCGGTAGTCGAGCATGATGATGCGGGCCTCGGCGGTCGTGTACCGCTCCTTCACGGCGTCCACGATCACGCGCAGCAGGTTCGACTTGCCGCACTCGTTGTCGCCGATGACGACGAAGTGCGGGTCGTTCTCGAAGTCCAGCAGGACGGGCGACAGGGTCTCCTCGTCGATGCCGATCGGGATGCGCTTGCCCGTCTCGCCCACCGCGGGCAGCGACCGCAGCGGCAGCACGTCCGGCAGCATCCGGACCTCCGGCGCGCCGGGCCGTCCCCCCCAGCCCGCCTGGACCGTCTGCACCAGGTGCCGGACGCCGTCGGCGAGGTCGTCCGCGGACACCCGGCCGTCGATGCGCGGCAGCGCGCTGAGGAAGTGCAGCCCCTCCCGGGTGAGGCCGCGGCCCGGACGGCCCTCCGGGACGTTCGCGGCCATCTTCCGGTCCATCTCCGACTCGTACGGGTCGCCCAGCTTCAGCTCCAGCCGCGTCCCGAACAGGTCGCGGATCGTCAGGCGGAACTCCGACCACTTGTTGGTGGCCGCCACGACGTGGATGCCGTACCCGAGACCGCGCGCGGCGAGGTCGGTGATCGTGGTCTCCAGGGCCTCGAAGTCCTGCCGGACGGTCAGCCAGTTGTCCACGACGAGGAACACGTCGCCGAAGCCGTCCCCGGGGATCTGCCCTTCGGCGCGCAGCCGCCGGTACGCGGCGATGGAGTCGATGCCGCGCTCGGTGAAGTACCGCTCCCGCGACTCCAGCAGCGACGACACCTCCGCGACCGTCCGCCGGACCCGGTCGGGGTCGAGCCGGCTCGCGACGCCGCCGACGTGCGGGAGATCGGCGAGCGCGGCCAGCCCGCCGCCGCCGAAGTCCAGGCAGTAGAACTGCACCTCCTGCGGAGTGTGCATGAGCGCCAGCGACGTGACGAGGGTCCGCAGCACCGTCGACTTGCCCGACTGCGGGTTGCCCGCCACGCCGACGTGCCCGGCGGCACCGGACAGGTCCAGCCACATCGGGTCCCGGCGCTGGTCGAACGGCTTGTCGACGATCCCCGCGAACGCGTGCAGCCGCCCGCGTCCGTCCCAGCCGGTCGTCGTGAACCCGAACTCCGGCGTCTGCGCGAGGTTCGGCAGGACCTGGTCGAGCGTGCTCGGCTCGTCCAGCGGCGGCAGCCAGATCTGGTGCGGCGGCGGGCCCTGCCCGGCGAGCTGCCGAACCACCAGGTCGAACAGGCTGATCTGCGGCCCCTCCTCCTCCTGCCGCTGCTCCTGCTGCGGCGCCTCCTGGACGCGCGGCTGCACGTACGCGGGAGTGAACGGGACGATCTGGGCGAGCTGCCGGGGACCGCTCGGCGACGACTGCGCGGCCTCGTCGTCCGGCCGGTAGGGACCCGAGACGTACGCCGCGCGGAACCGCGTCATCGACTCGGTGCCGATCTTCAGGTAGCCGTTACCGGGAGCCTGCGGCAGCTCGTACGCGTCCGGCACGCCGAGGACGACCCGCGACTCCATCGCCGAAAACGTCCGCAGGCCGATCCGGTAGGACAGGTGGGTGTCCAGGCCCCGCAGCTTGCCCTCCTCCAGCCGCTGCGAGGCGAGCAGCAGGTGCACGCCCAGCGAACGCCCCAGCCGCCCGATCATCACGAACAGCTCGGCGAAGTCCGGCTTGGCCGACAGCAGCTCCGAGAACTCGTCCAGCACGACGAACAGCGTCGGCATCGGACGGAGCGGCGCGCCCTGCTCGCGCGCCTTCTCGTAGTCGCGCAGCGAGGCGTAGTTGCCCGCCGCCCGCAGCCACTCCTGGCGCCGCACCATCTCCCCGTGCAGCGCGTCGTACATCCGGTCGACGAGCGGGAGCTCGTCCTCCAGGTTGGTGATGACGGCCGACACGTGGTTCAGGCCGTCCATCCCGAGGAAGGTCGCACCGCCCTTGAAGTCGACGAGCACGAAGTTGAGCACCTCGGACGAGTGCGTCATCGCCAGGCCGAGGACGAGCGTGCGCAGCAGCTCCGACTTACCGGAACCGGTCGCGCCGATGCACAGGCCGTGCGGGCCGTAACCGCCCTGCGCGGCCTCCTTGATGTCCAGCTCGATCGGGTTGCCGTCGGCGTCCATCCCGATCGGGACCCGCAGCCGGTTGCGCGGCGCCCGCGGCTGCCACGACTGCCGCGGGTCGATCCGCGCCGGGTCCGGCACCCCCAGCAGCGTCGTCAGCGTCGTCGCGGCCGACAGCGCGTCCATCTCCGGGCCCGTCGCCGCGCTGGCCCGCAGCGGCGCGAGCTGCCGCGCCAGGCCGTCCGCCTGCACGTAGCTGAGGTGGTCCGGACGGCCGAGCGAGTTCGGGACGTCCTTGCCGGTGCGGTCGCGCCGCAGCATCGCCATCCGGTCGGGCGCGACGCGCAGCCGCAGCATCGTGCTGTCGGCCGTCGGCGCCACGTGCCCGGTCAGGTCGATGACGCACACGCCCTCGATGCCGTCCGCGCCGATCTGCGAGTCGGGCGTCACCGCGCCGCCGTCCACGATCACCACGTGGTACGGCAGGTCGTTCTGCGACAGGCCCGGGGTGAACCGCGCCCGGTCCTTCACCTCGTTGCCGAACATCCGCTCCAGCTCGCTGAGGCTGCCCGCCATCAGCCGGACGGGCCCCGCCGCGTCCGTCACGGTCGGATGCATCGCGTGCGGCAGCCACTTCACCCAGTCCCAGTACGGCATCGCCTCCTGCGACGCGCACACGCTCACCCGCATGTCGTCGGGGGAGTGGAACGCCGCGAGCTGCCCGATGAGCGCGCGGACCATGCCCCGGACGGCCTCGGGCTCCCCCACCGGGAGGATCCGGGCGAACGACGGCAGCGACACCGCGACCGGCAGGTTCGGCACCGTCGAATGCGCGCGGACGAACCGGCGCAGCGCGCCCGCCGTCATCGGCTCGAGGTCCTCGACCGGCTTCGTCTCCGGCGGGATGATCTGGACCGCGAGCTTCTGCGGGCCCGCACCGATCCGCACGTTGCCGAAGTCCGGGTCGGACGGCCGGCGCTCCCAGATCCGGGCGCTCATCACCAGCGACCACAGCGAGTCCGGGGGCGGGCTGTTCCACTCCAGCGACTCGCGCTGCTGCTCGGCCGCACGGCGCACCTTGCGGCGCGCCTGGCTCAGGTACCGGAAATAGTCGCGGCGCGCACCGTTCAGCTTGAATTTGCGCTCACCGCCGCCACGGGTGAGCTGGCCGATCATCATGGCGCCCATGGCGAGCGCCATACCGCCGCTGCTGATCATCATCATCGGGCCGCGGGTCCCGCCCCCGAGGAACATCAGTCCCATCATCAACGGCATGACGGCCATCGGCAGATACATCAGGACGTTCTGAAGTCCGCCGCTCTGCGTCTCGGGGAGCTCGGGCGGTGACTCCAGGAGCAGCTCCCCCTTGGGCGCCTGTGGGGGTTTCCTGCGCTCCTTGCGCTTGACGAGGACAGTGCTCACCTGCGCGTTCCTCCGGGAGCTCGCTCATCGGGCGGTCGCGCCGGCTGGAAGGACGACCGACCCGCACGGTACTTGGCGAATGGGGGTTGATTTAGCGTAATCGGACGTCACATCCTAAGCTGCGCGTCGATCGGATCCGCCCGCGGTCTGACATGGAGGACGGGAGCTTCGGTGAATTCCCCCGCCGCATTGGAACTCTGCAGGGTCACCATCGTCGCCCCGCGGCGGCGCGTGGACGTGTCCCTGCCCGCTGACGTACCACTCGCGCACATGCTCCCCACGCTGCTGCGCGCCGCCGGCGAGGACATGGCGGACACCGGTCTCGCCCACTCCGGCTGGGTGCTGCAGCGGCTCGACAGCAGCCCGTTCGACCAGGCGCAGACGATGAGCGCCCTCGGCGTCCGCGACGGGGACATCCTCTACTTCCGCCCCCGGATGGCGCAGCTCCCCGAGATGTCGTTCGACGACGTCGCCGACGTCATCGCCAGCGGCATCCGCGAACGCTCGGACCGCTGGCGTCCCGCCACGACCCGCTCCTTCGGCCTCGGCGCCGCCGGGGTCGCGCTGCTCGTCGGCGCGGTGGTGATCGCGCTGTCCGGCCCCTCGTGGCTGATTCCGGCCATCGCCGCGGGACTGATCGCGGTCGTGCTGCTGGGCGTCGCCACCACCCTCTCGCGGGCGATCGCCGACTCCGGCGCGGGAGTGATCCTCGGGTACGCGGCGCTGCCCTACGCGTTCCTCGCCGGGCTGTTCGCCCCGGCCCGCGACGACGTCGAGCTCACCGACCTCGGCGCACCACACCTGCTGGCCGCGTTCGGGGTGATGGCGCTCGCCGCCGTCATCGCCGCGTTCGCCGTCGCGGACGGCCTGCCGGTCTTCCTCGGCCTCGCCTTCGCCGGGATCATCGGCGCGATCGGCGCCACCGTCGGGTTCTTCTTCGACGACCTGCCCGCGGCCGGCATCGCGGCCGTCGCGGCCGTCATCACGATGTTCTTCACCGCGGCCGTCCCGTCCCTGTCGTTCAAGCTGGCCCGCATGCCGCTGCCGTCCGTGCCCAGCAGCTCGGAGGACCTGCGCAACGACACCGAGACCGTGGACGGCCGCCAGGTCCTCGCCCGGACGGCCGCGGCCGACCGGTTCTCGACGGGCCTCATCGCCGCGATCTCGCTCGTCGCGGCCGGCGGGATGCTGTTCCTCTACGACGCCGGCGGCTGGGCCGGGCCGACCACCACCGCCGCCATGTCGGTGTCGCTGCTGCTGCGCGCCCGCGTGTTCCGCGGCGTCGCGCAGCGCGGCTGGATGCTCGTCACCGGGCTGGCCGGGCTGCTGCTGACGACCGTCGGCCTGGCCGCGCACGGCGGCCAGGTCATGGCGCTGGCCGCCGCGCTCGGGCCGCTGCTCGTCGTCACCGGCATCGTCGTCGCCGTCACCCTGTGGCTGCCGAACAACCGGCTCACCCCGGTCTGGGGCCGGTGGGGCGACATCATCGACATGATCGTGATGATCTCGCTGATCCCGCTCGCGCTCGCCGTCCTGGACGTCTACGCCCGCGTGCGCGGGCTGGCCGGGTGACCGGCTGATGCAGAGCAGGCGGGATCTGTACCAGGCGCACCGCCTGATGACGCAGCGGGTCGGCCTCGCCCTCCTGCAGGGCGAGCCGGACGTCGCCGAGTCGCCGATGCGGCGGCTGTCCATCGGCGCGTTCGCCGGAGTCATGGTCGGGCTGCTCATCGTCGCCGTCTTCGGCATCTGGGGCATCCTGTCCCCGGGCGGCGCGAAGGGCCTCGACCAGCCCGGGAAGCTCATCATCGAGAAGGAGACCGGCACCAAGTACATCTACGACGCCAACACCGGCAAGATGTTCCCGGTCGCCAACTACGCGTCGGCGCTGCTCGCGCTCGACTCCGACACCATCGACCGGCGCTCGGTGTCGCGCAAGTCGCTCGCCGAGTTCTCCCGCGGCCCGATGATCGGCATCCCCGGGGCGCCCGACTCGCTGCCGGACGCGAAGCAGCTCATCCGCGGCCCCTGGTCGGTCTGCGTCCGGGAGGCCGAGGGCGCCAACGGCGTCAAGCGGCAGTTCAGCGCCCTCGCCGCGGGCCGCGACGTCGGCGGCCGCAAGCTCGGCGCGGACGAGGCCGTCGTCGTCCGCACCCAGGGCGTCAACTGGGTCGTGTGGCAGGACCACCGCATGCAGCTCACCACCCCCGCGTCCCAGATCACCGTGCTGACCGGGGGACCGCAGGCCATCGAGGTTCCCGCCACCTGGCTGAACGCGATCCCGGCCTCCGGGAACTTCGGCGCCCCGAACGTCCCGCAGCGCGGCAAGGAAGTGCCCGGCCCCCGCGGCGGCAAGGCCCGCGTCGGCCAGGTCTTCAAGGCGGAGACCGGCGCCCGGACGCTGTGGTACGTCATGCTCCCCGACGGCCTCGCGCAGATCAGCGGGACGCAGGCGCAGCTGCTCCTGCTCGACGGCGGCACCAGCGCCGCCTACCCGGGCGCGCAGGTCCAGGCGCTGCCCACCGACGCCCCCACGGCGCAGCAGCACGCCTCCCAGACTCGGCTCCTGGACAACAACCTTCCGCCGACCCTGCCGAAGTTCATCTCCTGGGACCCGACCGCCCCGCTGTGCTCGGTCTTCCCGACCGGCTCCTCGACCGCCCATCTCACGGTCGGCGGCTCCCTCCCGGCGCCCTCCGTCACCGCCCTCGGCGCGGGGACGATCGGCGCGACCGGGACGGTCGACCAGATGGTCCTGCCGCCCGGCGGGGCCGCGCTGATGAGCCTCGTGCCCAGCGGCGGCCAGTCCGGCGGGTCCGGTTCGCTCTCCCTCGTCAACGACCAGGGCGTCCGGTTCGCGCTCCCGTCCGCCGAGGTCGCGAAGGTGCTGGGCTTCGACGCGAAGAAGGCCGCGCCCGTCCCCTCCAGCGTTATCCAGCTCATTCCGCAGGGCCCCGCGCTCGACCCGCAGAAGGCCCGCCAGCCGATATCGACAGGGGCATCCTGAGCTGAGATCCTGTGTGAGGCAAGTCACACGAAATAGTCGCGGAGGTAGAGAACCGGCTGATCACCATTTGCGTCGACATCATTGAGTGAGACGCCTATGATCGCTGTTATTTCATGTCCCAGGAGTGCTCCCCGGGCGGCCCGCCGAACGAGGGTCCCGACACCTCTCCTGCGGCACGTGACCCGAACTCGCACACGGAGGTGACACTGTGGGTGGACAGTCCGCAGTCGACAGAAACGAAATGCAGGCCGCCGCGCAGCGGATCGAGGACTCCGCGGGCGTCGTGAAGGGCCTGCAGAGCCAGCTCGAAGGCCACAAGGGCTCGCTGATGTCCGGCTGGGCCGGCAACGCGTCGGTGTCCTTCGACCGGGTCTTCAACGAGTTCCAGACCGAGATGAACAAGGTGCGGACCGCGCTCGAGGGCATGCACGAGAAGCTCGTGCAGACCAAGCTCACGTACGAGTCGACCGAGCAGGAGCAGGCCGACGCGGTCAACAAGATCAACTCCCTGCTGAACGGCGGCACCTGATCTCCCCCTCCCCTCGACTCCCCGACTGTGAAGGACTCATAACGTGAGCGACGGCTACACCAAGGCAAATTTCGGCACGATGCAGCAGGCGCAGGCCGACTTCTCCCTGGCCTACCGCGCCCTGGTCGACGAACTCAACGACCTGGAGAGCAACCTCGAGAAGAACCTCGCCCAGTGGGAGGGTTCCGCAGTCCAGGCCTACTGGGAGGCGAAGCGTCAGTGGGACGCCGCCGCGAACCACATCGGCCAGGTCCTCAACCAGCTCGGCGTCGTCATCGGCGAAGCCCACTCGAACTACAGCAACGCCGAGCGCATGAACCAGGGTATCTGGGGCTGACCCGAACCTGCCCACGTCCATGTCGTGCGGAGTCGCTGCTACCGCATGACATGGACGTTTTGGGCTGTTGGGCGACTCGCCAGGAGGTGAACGATGACCGAATATCACATGACGGACGAGCAGCTCTCCCAGATCGTCCACACCACCACCATCAGTCACAAGGACGGGATCACCGAGTCCCAGACCGGGCTGACCCGCGCGGAATGGAACGACCTCTCGGAGGACGACCAGCGCAAGTACTACTACCAGTACGGGCCTGGGGTGAACGCCGGACAGCCCGACGATCCGCAGAACGCCATCCCGCGCGGTACCGAGCCTGAGCGCGGCGAATGGAAGATGGAAGCGGAGAAGGGCTACGACGTCAACTGGAAAGAGCTCCGAAAAATCGCCCAGGACATGCAGTACCAGATGGACGGGTGGAAGGCGAAGCTGAACAAGGTCAGTTCGGTCAGCATCTCCACCGCCACGCTGGGCAACGTCAAGGGTTCAGAGACCTTCGTGGAGCTCACGAACCAGACCAAGACGGGCTTCAACGAGTACATCGGCGCCATCCAGACGGCATACAACGGCGTCATCGAAAAGCTGAAGGCCACGGCGGACCAGTACGAGAACGCCGAGAACAACACCCACGGACGGACCAACAGCGTAAATCCCAGCGGTGGTCCGCAGGCCCCGAACCTGGGCTGATCGTGACCTGGAGAGGAGAAGCCGATGGGCAATAACGCTGAAAGATTCCCGATCAGGGACGGCAAGCAGTTCCCGTCGTACGATTTCTCAGAAATGAGCTTCGACGACGTCAAGAACCAGCTGTCGAGCATTCGTCCGGAAGCGGTCGGCGACGCTTCGACCGCCTACAAGGACGCTGCGGACATCCTTGCGAAGATGACCACGGCGCTGCGGACGGACTTCGCGAAGCGGATCAAGGACAACTGGCAGGGGGAGAGTGCGCAGAAGGCGCTCGACCAGCTGGGGCAGATCTACCAGACCGCGGGCACCCTCTCCGACAAGAGTCACAACACCGCGACCACGTACAACTGGTACAAGGTCAACATCCTGGACTGGTACAAGACCGCAGCCCAGGACATGGAAGACGGGTACATCCACACCGACGGCGACGACGAGAACGCCCGCAAGTTCATCGCCAAGTTCAGCCGTCGCATGGGCGAGGCGTACAACGCCCACCCCGACACCATCGAGAAGGACCTGCCCAGGGAGATCGGTAACTTCGGCAATCCTCCAGGCAACGGGCCTGGAGGCTTCCCCGGTGGCGGCGGCGGTGGCGGCATCCCCGGCGGTGGCGGCGGTGGCGGCATCCCGGGTGGTGGCGGCGCGGGCATGCCCAAGTTCGGCGGTGACGGAGCCGGCGGCATTCCCGGTGGAGGCGCCGGTGGCGGAGGCTTCGGAGGCGAGAGCCCGTTCAGCCCGCCCAGCAACAACGGGCCCCACCTGCAGCCCGGCGAAGTGAACCCCGGTGGTGCCTGGGGCTCCGGCGCCGGAGCGGGCGGCCTCGGTGGGAGCCCGTTCGGGAGCGGCAGCGGTACTGACCTGTCCAGCTTCCCGGGCGGCGGTCCGCCCGGAGGTGGTGGCGGCGGCCTGCCCGGAGGCGGCGGTGGCGGCCTCCCGGGCGGCGGCGGTGGCGGTCTCCCGGGCGGCGGCGGTGGCGGTATTCCCGGTGGCGCTCCGGGTGCCTTCGGTGGTGTCGGCGCCGGTGGCATGGGTCCGGGCGGCGCCGGTGCCGGCATGGGCGCCGCTGGACGTGGTGCGGGTGGCGCCGGTGGCGCGCGTCCGATGGGCATGCCGATGGCCCCCGGCGGCGGCGGTGGTGCCGGACAGGGCGATCAGGAGCGCGAGCGCGAGACCTGGCTCACCGAGGACGAGGACGTCTGGGGTGCCGACGACGACACCGCTCCTCCGGTGATCGGCTGACCTGGATAATTGGCGACTGTGGGCGGACGGGGCTTAGGCTTCGCCCGCCCATGGTTGCTTGAGCGATAGGGAGTGTCGGTCATGCGGTGGTCGCTTCGCGCCGTGGCGGCGCTGTCGGCGGTGGGATTGGGGTTGGCTCCGGTCGCCCCCGCACATGCCACCCCGGGGCCGGGCCAGTACCAGTGGTGGTTCAAGTCCTGGTCGATCCAGGAGGAGGTCTGGCCGCTCACCAAAGGTAAAGGCGTGACCGTCGCCGTAATCGACACCGGGGTAAACGCCAGCCTCCCGGATCTCCGGAACGTGGTCCTCCCGGGCAAGAACTTCAGAACTGGTGAAGGCGACGGTCGGAAGGACGTCGACCAGCATAATGAGGGCCACGGTACGGCCATGGCAAGCTTGATTGCCTCCCAAGGGACTTCAAGCGGCTTTGTCGGCATTGCGCCTGAAGCAAAGATTCTGCCGATCGCTTCGTCCGTGTCTGGGCCGCAAACCGCCGAATCAGTCCGATATGCGGTTGATCACGGTGCGAAAGTCGTCAACATATCCCAGGCAAGCGAGACCGCCGATAGCTATCCGAATTTGTGTCCTCCCGAGCTGCTCGAGGCGATCAAATATGCGGCGAAGAATGACGTGGTGATCGTTGCGGGCACCGGCAACTCCGGAAACTTCAACAACAAGCCTGCTTACCCGGCTTCTTGCCCGGGTGTCGTCGCTGTGGGGGCATTGGGCCAAGACGGTAAGCCTTGGGAGTCGACGCAGCGCCAGGACTATGTGACGGTCGGCGCGCCCGGAGCTGGCGTCGGCGCGATCGGTAAGAGCGGCCACGTCTTCACCACCGGTGCGGGGACGAGCCAGGCGAGCGCCCTGACGTCCGGGGCGGTCGCGCTCATGCGGAGTCACTTCCCGCAGATGTCCGCGCGGGAGATCGTGCAGCGGCTCACGAACACGGCGAAGGACTTCGGGCCCACCGGTAAGGACGACCTCGTCGGTTACGGCGTGATCAGCATTCCGCGGGCGCTGAAGCAGGACGTCCCCAAGAGCGCCCCGAACCCGGTCTATGAACGGCTGGACAAGGCCATCGCCGCGGGCGGCGGCAAGAAGGACGGGACGGCTGGGGGCGACGCCGAGTCGACCGGCGCGCAGACCGAGAGCGATGAGGGCTCGGGCATCCTTCTGCCGCTCGCCGTGGGCGGTATCGTGGTGGTCCTGGTGATCGCCCTCGGCGGCTTCCTCATCGTCAGGAGCCGCAAGAAGACGCCGTCCGGGGCGCCTCCCATGCAGACGATGCCGCCGCCCGGTTTCGCCGGTCCCGGAGGGCCTCAGCAGCCTCCGTACCAGCCGTCCTTCCAGCCGCCGAATCAGCCGCCCGCGCCGCCGAGCGGTCCCGCGGGGCCTCCGCCCGGTCCGTCCGGTCCGTCCGGGCCGCCGCCGGGGCGCTGAGATCGGCGCCGTGGCCCGCAGACTGGCCAGGCCCGCGTTCATCCTGTCGACCGTGCGGTCCGGGTCGACGCTGCTGCGCGCGATCTTGGACGGTCATTCGCGGCTGCACGCACCGCACGAGACCCACCTCGGGGACATCGCGGTCGAGTTCAAGTCGCGGCAGGTCGCCCGGTCGATGGAGGCGTTCGGCCACAGCGAGCGGGAGTTGCGCTTCCTGCTCTGGGACGCGCTGCTGTCGGAAAGGGTCGAGCGCAGCGGGAAGAAGTACCTGGTGAACAAGTCGCCGAACGATCTGTTCATCCGCGAGGAGATCGTCGAGTGCTGGCCCGACGCCCGGTTCGTCTTCCTGCTGCGGCACCCGGGCGCGATCCTGCGCTCGTGGCAGGCAGCGCGCCCGTACCTGGAGCCGGAGGACGTCCTCGGCGACATCGTTTCGTACGCCGAGGCGCTGGAAAGCGCGCGCCGGGAGCTTCCCGGCCTGACCGTCCGATACGAGGAGTTGACCCGGGACCCGGCCACCGTCGTCCAGGGCGTCTGCGAGTTCCTCGAGGTGCAGTGGGAGGAAAGCATGCTGGACTACGCCGCCTCGGGCGTCGAGTCCTTCAAGCCCGGGTTCGGGGACTGGATGGGCAAGATCCGGTCCGGCGTGATCCAGCCGGCGGCCGACGCGCCGTTCGGCGTCCCGGACCGGTTGAAGTCGATCTGCGCGGCATGGGAGTACGCGGTCTGATCGGCTGAAGACCGTCCGCGTCAGCCGCCGAGGCACGCGGCGCAGGACGTGAACGTGTTCGCGACGTCCCGGGCGATGGCGACGGCTCCGGCACGGGCCGTCGCCTCGTCCAGCGGCGCGGACTTGCTGAGCTCCGGCGAGCCGTCGGCGCCGAGGGGGTAGGTGGAACCGCGGTAGTCGACGGTGACGACGACGTTCCGCAGCCGGACGGTCGCCTCGACCGTCCCGGAGTCGGCGAGCGCGCTCCTGAGCGTCCGGTGATGGGTGAAGGCGTGGTCCCCGATGCCGTCGACCGTGCTGGGCGCCTCGGCGTGGAGCGACCCCAGGGAGTCGTCCTGCGTGCCCGCCATCGACCGGGCGCCGCCCCAAGCCGCCTCGTACTCGCTCGTGGCGGCGGCGATCGGGTCGTCCCCGCCGTGCAGGCGCGCGGCCACGCGAAGTTTCCGGGAGGTGACGACGTCCGTTCCGTTCGCAGTCATGGGCTCGGACCAGTCGCACGTCCGGTACAGGGTTCCCGGTGCGGATTGCTCGGGCGACTCCTCGACGAGCGGCCCGGCGTTCGGCATGTACTGCTGGAATGAGCCCTTGATTACCGAGGGGCACAGTTCTGGAAAGGAGACGTAGCGTTTTTGCGCGGGCGAGTCGTCGCCGGGGGCCACGACCAGGAACGCCGCGACGACGGCCAGGAGAACGGCGCCGGACGCGCCGGCCAGCCACCAGCGACGCCTGTGCACGAACCCCGGTGTCCCAGGGGCCTCGGACGCCGGCTCGGGGACGTCAGGGACGTCCGGCGCGTCGGACGAACGCTGGGAGCCGTCCAGCAGTTGGTCCGAGGCCACGAACTCCGGACGCGGGTCACCGGACAATTGAGGCTCCCAAACTCACTCGCGCCGCACCGGCGGAAACCCGGCCTTTCGAAGGACGACTGTTCTCGAACGCGCCCGTGCCTATCGGAAGCTGGGCGGGGGGACGAGGAGGCGGTGCAGGCGGAGCGTCTGCTTGCCGCGCTCGCGTTCGTCCGGGCCGAGTTGGAGGAGACGGAAGCCGGTCCCGCGGATGTGCTGGAGCAGGGCGGGTTCGGGGGGGACGCCGTGGTGTTCGAGGTGGTAGGGGATGCCGCCGCGCCAGACCCAGGTGCCGTCGGTTCGGTAGCTGTCGGGGACGTGCTGAGGGTGTGACGGGTCGAAGTCGTCCGGGACGAAGTTGCCGCTGTCGTAAACGAGAAGGCCCTGGTTCAGGTAGTTCAGCACCGCGTCGCGTTCCTGCGGGTCCAGGGCGGGACGGCCGGTCACCTCGGGGTCCGACGGCACCGGGTTCTCGGCGAGCCGGAGCGACTGGCCGTAGACGGACGCGTGGCGCTGCAGCTCGTCCAGGCTCTCCGACTGCTGGGTGCGCGCGTCCGGACGGACGTGCCCGGCTGTCGGGTCCGGGGGGAACGACCGGCAGCGTTCGAGCGCTTCGAGCGCCGGGACGCCCTGCGCGTGCAGCTCACGAAGACGCGGCACCCAGGCGTTCGCGGCCAGGCTGCCGATGGCGGCGGCGTCGTCGCGGGGAAGGTACCGGGCGGCGTTGTCGTGGACGGCGGCCCACAGGTAGCCGAGGACGAGCCCGTCATCCCGCACGACGGGCAGGTGCCGGACGGGCCCGGCCGTCGTGAGGCCGTAGGAGGCGGGCACCTGGAGGCTCAGCGGCCCCCACCCCTTCGAGCGGTCGAGGGGGGTGCCGTCCGGCAGTTCGCCGTACATGAGCGAAGCGGTGGGGGACGGCTGGTAGTCGGGGTTGTCGATCCTGCGAAGTTCGACGTAGTTCGCGGCGGTGTGTTCGGTCGCGTCCGCGGGAATGCCGCCGCCGACCGGGTCCTCGGGGCGTCCGATCCACCGCCGGACGGCCTCACGCGACGGCAGCTTCTCCCAGCTCGCTTCCATGAGGCGCTGTGACCAGAAACCGGGGGTTTCGTAGGCCACGTCGAGCATTCCCGGTCGCCGCAGGAATCCCGCCGAGCGATCGTCCGTCCCGGCCCACAGGTAGCCGACGTGCGTTCCGTTCAGCATCACGTGGAAGTAGATGAGCGGCTCGCGGGTGACGGGACGGTACGGGCCGCTCTCGTACGGGTCGCCGAGCGGGGCCGGGCCGGGCCCGCCGAAGTAGGGGCCGCCCTGGCCGCCCGGGAAGGGACCGCTTTGGCCGCCGGGAGGAACGTTGCTCATCAGAATCTCCTCAGGACCCGGTGATCGTGGAGACGGCGGCGGACCGGGCGTCCTCGGGGACGTCGGGCACCCGGAAGCCGGTCCGGCGGATGTGCTCGACCAGGTCGGGCTCCGGCGGAACGTTGTGGGTGCGCAGGTAGTAGCCGACGGCGCCGGGCCAGATCCAGGTTCCGTCGGTGTGGTACGTCAGCGGGACGTTCTTCGCGCCCGCGGGATCGACAAGGTCGGTGTCGTAGCCGCGCGCGGCGAGCACGATGGGGCACTTCGTCAGGTAGTCCACCATCGCGTCCAGTTCTCCGGCCGGTACCTCGGGGCGCTGCGCCTGCGGACGTCCGTCCGGTGCGGTGCCGTCGAACGGCTTCGCGATCGGCATCTCGCGCGCGGGCCGCCCGGCCAGCCATTCCGGGACGTGCTCGGGGTCGCGGGGGAAGCGCCGCAGTTCGTCCTCGAGCGCCGCGGCCGGCGGGGGAGTCTGCCAGCGCGGCGGCCCCTCGCGGTCGTACCGGACCTCGTAGGTGAACGGGAACGTGAGCTTGAACAGCGCCGTGAACCAGGTGCCCAGGCCGGGGGCGTACATGCCCTCCCGAAGCTGTTCGAACAGCCGCCCGAGTTCGTCGGGGAAATCGTCGTAGGGCGTCGGCAGCCCGGGGCCGGTGACCCGGCGCAGCACCCCGACGGTCTCGTGGTGCGAGCCGGCGGAGCGGTGCTCCACCTGGCATTCGCCCCAGCCCGGCGGCAGGGAGTGGGTCAACAGCAAGGTGATCTTCTGGAGCAGTTCGTTCTGCTCCATCGGGTTCAGTGGCCCGTTCTGGCTCACGACTACCTCTTTCCGTCCGTCCGGGGTGACTGCGCGGCTCAGCCCGCGGGCTGCTGGAGCCTGTCGCGCAGCCAGCCGGGGACGTGCTGCTCGCTGCGGGGGAAGACCGCCAGATCCTGAGCCCACGCCTCGGCGGGGACGGGTGGGTCCCACAGCGGGTCGAAGTCGGCGTTGAAGCTGATCCAGTACGCGCTCGGCGGATCCATCATGAACCGCATGCCGAACCAGGTGCCCTCGTCCTGGCGGTACATCATGGAGCGCAGCTCGCCCGCGATCAGGGTGCAGTCGCGCGGAGGGTCGACCATGGGCGTGCTGCCGTCCTTCAGCAGGACGGTCAGCTGGAGGTCGGCGACGCCGGCCAGCATGAGGATCTTCAGGTCGATCCGCCGCCAGCGCTCGGGCGCGATCTGCAGCAGGACCCTGCCGAGCCGCTGCACGAGTTCCTCGTGGCGTTGCCGGTCGTAGGGCTGCGGTTGCTGCCGCGGCACCGGAACCTCGGCGGGGGGCTCGCTCATCGCGTCGCTGCTCCTTTCCTGGACGGGCAAGTCTAATGCCCGCGAGTGTCGCGCCGTGTCGCCGTGCGGGACGCCCGATCGGGGTCAGGTTCCGGCGATCGGTTCGCCGCCGGGAGCGTCGATCTCCACCAGATGACCGGAGCGGAGCAGGTCGTCGATGGAATGGACGAGATAGAAGCCGCGGCCGGTGCCGTCCGGTGCCGGTTCCGTCCGTCCGGTAGGGAAGATCGGGGCGTCGGCGAACAGGCCCGGAAATGCCTCCAGCTCTTTGGCGACCCGGAAGGCGCGGTACGGGTAGGCGTCGGGGGTGCCGTACAAACCTCGCTGGGAGAACGGTGTTCCGATGGTGAACAGGAAGGGACGGTCGGTGCCGCCGTGGGCGTCCAGTTCCACGCCGACCGGCAGCACCTCGCGGGCGGGTTCCTCGGGCTCCGGGGCCGCTTCGACTTCTGCCCTGGGCAGCACCTCGTCCAGGAAGTGCTCGAACACTTCGTGGACGCTGAGGAACTCGCCCTTTTCCGGAGGAGGGCCCGCCGGCAGCACGAAGTATCCGCCGGGGCGGTTGTTGACGACCTGCAGATCGACGTACCGGTGCTGTTCGGCCTCCGCGCCGCTCGGACGCACGGCGCCGCGACTCCAGTGGGTCAGCCGTCCGCCCTTGGAGGTGAGCAGCCACGCATCGATGTCCCCCCTCCGCTGGACCGTGCGCGACGCGATGCCGGCGGAGCTCAGGACGGCGGAGTCCACCGGTACTTCCGCGTCGGCGACCACCCCTGCCGCCGCGTACCGCACCGCCTCCCGCGGCCCCGTGAACGCCCGCAGTTGCGTGCATCGTCCGTCCTGGTAGCGCGCCGCGATCCAGGCCGGCGGATGGTGCAGCACCGACCAGCACCCTTCGGCGAGGCGACCGACCTGGAAGCGATCTTCCCGGCCGGGCGCGATGGCCGCCAGCCTCGCGCGCGTCCAGTCGAACAACTCCTCAAGCCCCGCGGGCAACGCGGCCACCAGCCGCGCCTCGTCCTGGGGTGTGCGGGCCTGCTGGGCCGGGTCGAGTGTTTCCGCGGCGGCGTGCACCTCGGCGCGATGCGCCGCCCACCCGGGGACGCTGTGCAGCGGCCGGGGGAACATCCGAAGCTCTTCGGCGAAGGCCGACGCCGGGACGTCCCCCATCAATTTCGCGTCGTCGATCCGAGGAAACTCGTCCAGATACTGATAGGTGACGCCCCACAGCAGCTCTTCCGGGTTCTTCGTGCGGGAACAGTGCACGTCTAGACGAAGGTGAGTCCAAGTGCCCCGGCCATCCTCGTGCATTTCCGTGCGCAGCCGGCGCAGCAGCGGGTAGATCCCCGAGACTGGCAGCAGAACCTCCGCGGGTATCAACGCTCCCGCCGTGTCCCTCAGATTCTTGCCCACGAATCGGGGATGGGCCAAGGCGCCGGTGAGCAATGCTCGCTCGAAGGACGTTCCGATGGCCTGGTAAGCGAGCGTGACCACCTCCCAGGCACCGGGGGCGAGGTGGACCAGCAGCGTCGCGATGTCCTGCAGGTACCGGTCTTCCTCGCGACGCTCCATCGGGCTCATTCCGCCTCCCCGAACGTGACCCGCATTCGTCCCGACGGTGCCGGAGTGCGAGTGAGATGTCCTGAACGCAGCAGCTCGCAAATCGGCTCGACCAAATAGTATCCGCGTCCCTCTTTCGTCGGCGGGCGGGCCCCCGCGCCTATCCCCGTATCGGGGATGGACGCGTGCGCCACCGGAAACCCGGGGTAGACAGGGAGGGGACGCTGCACGTGGTACACATCCGGAATGGGATCCTTGTAACCGCCGCGAACGACCCCCTGCCACACGAACGGAGTTCCGGGCTCGAAGAGGAACACCTCGTCCACGCCTCCGGAACCATGCAGCTCGGTGCCTTCCGGCAGGACCTCCAACGTGCTCGTTCCGTCCTGATCATCGGGTGGAAGCATCGCGGCGACCGCCAACGCGAAAACCTTCCGCACAGTGACGAACCCCCCGCGCTCACCGTCCGGCCTCGGTCGTGGCACGCACACGAAGTAGCCCATGGGGCGCCCGTCCACATCGTCCAGGACGATGCCCGGACCGTCCGGGCGCCCGTCCGAGCCGCCCGCCGACTCCCTGCCCGCATCGGTGACCCGCCACAGCCGCCACGGCGGCTCCCGAAGGTCCGTCTCGACGACGACACCGGCCACCTTCAGCAACTCGCTGTTGAGGCGCACTCCCGCGTCGATCATGATGCCCGCCATCGCGTCGGCCACCGCCTCCCGCGCCGACCCGAAGCGCACCACGTCCGCCTCTCCGACGCCGCGGGCCGACATCCATCCGGACGCGTCGTGCAGGACCGACCAGCACCCCTCCGCCCGCCGTCCGACCAAAAGCCGCTCAACACGCCCCTGGACGATCTCGCGCAGCCGCAGCCGCGCCCACGCGAACAGCAACGGACTTTCGGGTGCGAGCGCAGCCACCGAATCCCGCTCTTCGACAGCCGCGATCTGCTCCCCACCGGTCACGCTGACACCTCCGGTCGCCGACACGTCCGTCCCAGAGTGCCGCAAGTCCGATCCGCGATGCACATCACCCATGGCCTCCACAGACCACACCGCACTTCACTGATCGGACGACTCCAGACTCAAAGTGCGTGCCGTTCGCGCGATTCCTCAGGCTCCTTCGGGCAGCCCCTGGCGGCCCTCTGCGCGCAGTCGTTTCTCGAACAGTTCGTGGGTGCGCAACCGGAGCGTATGGATCAACACGCGCTCCTCCGGAGAGAGGTCGCGCGCTTCAGCACGCGAGGTGTCCTCGAGCGAGTTGATCGTCTCGTACAGTGCGTAGACCGGCCCGCCCCCGTGAACCCGCCGTCCGCGGTACTCCTCGACCCGCTGGACGAACTCGGGCCGGGACACCGCGTCGACGTCGGCGGTCGTCCCGAACCAGATCTTCTCCAGGTAGGACTTGTCGAGCCGGAACTCGCCGGTCTTGGACGACAGCGCCCAGATCCGCAGGCCCCCATCGGGCGCCTCGACAAAAACCACCGGTCTGCGTTCGTAGATGTAGTACTGCGGATACTGCTCAGCCATCGACTTCCCCTCAAGGCCGGTTGCCGAACGCGGCTCGGCGAGCCGGAGGCCCGTCCATGAGTGTCGCAAACGCGGCCTGGCGTCCTGCTCCCGATCTTCGCGGACGGTGCCCGGGTGCGGGTCATCGAGCGGGGGCGTCGGTGACGTGCTGGGAAGGCGGGCGGAAAGTGGCGGTGCGGCGGGCGGGGCGCCAGGTGGCGACCAGGGCGGCGGCGAGCAGCAGTTCGGCGATGTCGCCGCCGTAGTACATGATCTCCGCGCCGCCGCGGAGCTGGGCGATGGGTGCGTGCACGTCGATGAAGAACCCGCCGTACATCAGTTGGGCGATGATCGCGTGCGCGGCGATCGCCACGCCGAGCACCGTCAGCCGGACCGGGACGGTGGGACGCGCGGGGGCGGGGTCGGGACCCGCGATGACCCAGGCGAACAGGCATCCCGAGAGCAGGAAGTGGACGTGCAGCAGCAGGTGCAGCGTCGGATGGCCGGTGGCGGCGTCGTACAGGGGGGTGAAGTACAGGACGCCCAGGCTTCCGGTGCTCAGGCATAGAGCGGTGATGGGGTTGGCCAGCAGGCCCATTGCGCGGCTGCGCAGCAGGCGGGTCAGCCGCCGTGCCCGGTGGGCGGGCAACGCGCGCAGGAGCACGGTGATCGGGGCGCCCAAGACCAGGGCCAGCGGCGCGTACATCCCGATCAGCAGGTGCTGGAGCATGTGCCCGCGGAAGTCTTCATGGGCGAACGGCGCGATCGGCGGCAGCAGCGCCACGGCGAGCAGGACGCAGCCGGTCAGGAACGAGGCGGTGCGCCACCGCTGTCCGCGAGCCGGACGATCCGCGCGGTGTGCGAGCCCCAGGTAGACCACCGCGAGCAGCAGCACGACCGCCGCCGGGACCAGGGCGGCCCACGACCCGCCGCCGTGGCCGTCCACCGGGTGGCCGTGCATCAGGCGCTCCGCTCACGGCCTGCGGCATCGCCCGGCTCGGGGTCGAACGGCTCGCCGGTGCGCTGCACCAGGTAGCCCACGACCATCAGCACCGCGCCCAGAACCAGGAAGCCGATGTCCCACCAGATCTGGTGGGGGCCGCCGTGCACGTGGTGGATGCCCAGGATGTGATGGTCGATGATGCCTTCGACGAGGTTGAAGAGTCCCCACCCGACCAGTACCCACCCCCACAGCACCCGCGAGGTCCACACGCGGCGCCGCCGGTGGGTGACCCGCGAATACAGCAGGGCGAGCCCGAGCAGGACCGCCAGCCAGCAGACCGTATGGAACAGCCCGTCCCACACGGTGTTCATCTCCAGCCCGGAGACGGTGTCGGGGTTGTAGTACTTCACCCCGATGTTGTCGGTATCGGTGCCGGTGAGCATGTGGTGCCACTGCAAGAGCTGGTGCAGCAGGATTCCGTCGACGAAGCCCCCGAGCCCGATTCCCAGGACGGCGCCCGGCAATTGCAGGCCGGCTGGTCTGGCGGAGGTGCCGATCCGGTCGGCGGCGGCCATGGTCCCTCCCCATTGCGGACGCCGATGCGGCGCAGACAAGATCAAGCTCGTTGACGGAGCCGCTACCCCGCGTCGAGGCCGCTAACCGCTGGCCGGTGAACGCGACGCGCCCACCCACACCGCGCCCCTGACACCGCCGTCAAGGAGCACGCGCGTCCCTCGGTACAGAGCCCTCGTCGCGGCGCTCATGCCGTCGCCCCCTGCGATCATGGGACGCGTGCTTGCGCTGACCGCGGGGTGCCGGCGAGGCCGCGCTCGCGCAGGTACTCCTCGAACATCGGATGTGTCCGCTTGCTCAGCGAGGCGAGCAGGGCCTTCTCCTCGGGCGTCAGCCGCCACCGGCCCTGCGCCCGCATGTTCTCTTCGATGCCGGCCATCGTTTCGTAGAGCACCTTGACGGTGCCCTCACCGAGTCGCCAGTGAGCCCGGTACATCTCGACCGCGGTGACGAACTCATCGAACGGCACCTGGTCGAATTCGGCGCTGTGGTTGAAGTTGATCTCCGCGATGTACCGCATCTCGCGGACGAAAGCTCCGGTTCGCGGGTCGGCCGCGAGACAGTCCAGCCCACCGCCCGGTGACATGAGGAGCACAACGGGCCGCTCCTCGTACACCCAATACTGCGGGTGCGGCAATCTCGTCATCCCCCAACCAAACTCCCGTTAGTCGCAACTTGCTTATCTCAAAATAACATGTTGTGACTGTGAATGGAAAATTAAAATACACTTGCATGTTAATTTCGTTGCGGAGTGATAACGTGAAATGAACCTATGGACTAGTCCGCTGCGGTGTAGTCGCTGCCCTCAAGCGGTCATGGCCGTCGATCTTGTGGAGCACCGACGCCTACTTGCGGTCGGGTGGGGGCGAATTACCCAGAAAGGGATGGTCGCCGCAGCAGGTGGCGGGGCGATTGCTGTGGTCGCGATGCGCCCGTCGCCAGCTCGCTCTGGTGGGAAACTCCGGCACTGGAAAGGCGACCTGGTGGTTGCGAGGACGGCGGTGTTCAGTTGGGTAAGCGTTGGCCGTGCCGCCGACCAGATCTGGCGGACCGGCGAACAGTTGGGGGCCAACTGTTGGCTCAGGTGCCCGACGATCCGCTTTCGGAGTTACTTGGAGCGTCGGGCATGCCGGTCAGCCCCTGCTCTCGCAGTGATCTCTCGAAGAGTTCATGAGATTCAGAACGGAGTGTCCGTACCAGTGCCGCCTCCGCGTCGCTAAGTACTCTCCGCTGGTTTCGGGCATTCGCCTTGAGGGCTTCGATCGTCTCATAAAGCGCAAATGCGGGACCGCTGCCGCGAAGATGTTCGGCACGGTATTTTTCGACGTACTGAATGAATTCCGCTCGATCTAGTTCCCGGATGTCGGCAGTTGTTCCAAAGCGGGTCTTGTGGGCGAATTGCATGTCCCGTTCGAAGGCGCCGTTGGTGTCGGAAAGTGCTAGACAATCCAACCCACCGTCGGCCGGTTCGATGAATATCACCGGGATATCTTCATAAAGATAGTATTCTGGATGGCGTGTGGCCATGATCAGCTCCTCGGCGGCAAGTGGGTATCGTTTGTATGCCCTTGCTCGTGGGCGTGATCAAGGTCGGGTCAGGCGCCTGCGATGTCCCGCAACGCGGCGAGGGACGGTGCTTCGCTGACAGGCGTATCTGCGGGAATCCCGCCGGCGCGGTCATCCTCTGGTGTGCCGATCGCATGATGGAGCGCCTGCAGAGGCGTCATCCCATAGTCCAACGCGGCACGTAGCGCCTTCCGCCAGGGCACGCCCGAATTTACTCCGTCATCTCCCGCGGCCCGCCGATACAGATACGATGCCGCGTCGTCCGCCGCCGACGCCCAAAGGTATCCGAGGACGGTCGTGCCTCTGGTGACGGGAACGTAGCGCACTGGCGCCTCGGTTGTCTTCGGGTAGTCACGCGGGCGGTAGGAGACGACCGGAGGCACGCCCCGCCGCCAGGAGCCCAGCGGATTCGCGCGGCGCTGCTGCTCGACGCGATCGACATGACCGGGATTGGCGATCTCCTGCAGCTCCGTCAGGGTCGAAGCCTGGCGCTCCGGAGCCACCAGGACCCCGTGATCGTCGGATTCGCCAGCGCCGACCCAACGACGCAAAGCTTGCAGGGGGGTCAGGCCCAGCGCCTTCGACTCCTTCAGGCGCTCGTTCCACACGCGGTATGCACGGAGGCTTTCCTCCTTCTTCGCGAGCCGCCGCAGGCAACTGGCGGCGTCGTCGTCCACCGACGCCCACAGGTACCCGACCGTCTTCCCGTCGCGCACGATGGCGTAATAACGCACCGGTCCGTTGGTGCGCTGGGAGTAGGGCTCGCCAGTGGGCTTGCGGCCGGTCACGTCTGCTGTCGGCCGTGGGTCAGGCGCGTTCGTTGACGGCCTGGACGGCTTCTGCGCGGGTTTCTTCGTCGACTTCGGGGATCGTGAAGAGGCTGCCGCGGGCGTGGCCGACGAGGTCGGGTTCGGGTGGGATGTTGTGGTGGCGCAGGTAGTAGGCGGTGGCGCCGGGCCAGATCCAGGTCCCGTCGGTGTGGTAGCTGAGGGGGACGCGTTCGGGGTGCGCGGGATCGATGATGTCGGTGTCGTGGCCGCGGGCGGCCAGGACCATCGGTGCCTGTTCCAGGTAGCGAAGCAGCGGTTCGCGGTCTTCGGCCTGGACGGGCGGGCGCTGGACGACCGGTGCGCCGGAGGCGTCGAGGGAGTCGAACAGCCGGGCGATGCGCAAAGGCGAGGTGTTGGGCCGCGGAGTGCCGGCGAGGCCGCGCTCGCGCAGGTACTCCTCGAACATCGGATGTGTCCGCTTGCTCAGCGAGGCGAGCAGGGCCTTCTCCTCGGGCGTCAGCCGCCACCGGCCCTGCGCCCGCATGTTCTCTTCGATGCCGGCCATCGTTTCGTAGAGCACCTTGACGGTGCCCTCACCGAGTCGCCAGTGAGCCCGGTACATCTCGACCGCGGTGACGAACTCATCGAACGGCACCTGGTCGAATTCGGCGCTGTGGTTGAAGTTGATCTCCGCGATGTACCGCATCTCGCGGACGAAAGCTCCGGTTCGCGGGTCGGCCGCGAGACAGTCCAGCCCACCGCCCGGTGACATGAGGAGCACAACGGGCCGCTCCTCGTACACCCAATACTGCGGATAGTCGGATCTTGCCATCTCAAATCCCGAGCTCTCTGTCGGCGGCGACGTTTTCGCCCCAAGCATAGAGGGCGTGTGCCGTGGAGGGACGAAGCGAACCCGCCGTGGTCAGTCTGCCTGCTTCAGGTAAACGGCCCAGTCGGTGGTGCCGATGAATTCGGCGCGTTCGACCTGCCATGTCTGCTCGCCGACCGGGAACCTGTCACCGGGACGGACCACATGGTGGTGCTCTTCGCCGTCGGCAACGGTGACCATCGTCACCTCCGGCCCACGCGGGTCCCCATCGTCTCGCACTCGAGGAGCCATGAATCTCCCGTAAGACGTGGTTCTCTGCATGTTCCGCTGCAAGACAATATTGGCCATGCTATTCCAGGGTGATGTAGCTGCGGGTGAAGTTGCGGCGATATTCCTTGACCGTCATGGGCAGCGGGTGGTTGGCGTTGTGCGGATTGCGCAGGTGGATTTTGCCTCGCTCGTCGACCTTGACGATCTCGTAGGCGTGGCCCGCTTCCACTCTGTGTGTGAGTTCGGGCTCGTCTTTCAGTGGGTACTGTGAGCCGACAAGAATCGGCTTGTTCTCTTCGAGCAGTTTTCTGAACTCGTCGAGGACCTGACGATCGGCGGATCTGCCCGTCATCGGGTCCATTTCCGTGGCGATCACGTCGCTTCTCGCCGGCAGGCCGGTTATCTGGGAGAGAACTTCGGTCTTGTCCATGACCTTGCCGCCGTCCAGCCTGGGGTAACCCTCCGGCGGAGCCGACCTGTCCTTGATGCCGCGGAACTCCAGCCACTGATCCTTGCGCTCTTGAGGCCAGGTCTGGTCCAGACCGGCGATCGCCTTCTCCAGGATCGCGGCCCAGGCGACGCCCGTGTTCCTCACGTCGGCGAAGGCCGCCGCATGCGGGCTATCGCTGTAGACCGGAAGGTCTGGAGTGACGGTCACGATGATCTCGCCGCCGGTGAGCTCCCAGCTGGCGCTCTTCTTCGACCTCTCGACGGCATGGAAGCGAACCTCATAGTTCCCGTCCTCCGTCTCACGGATGCAGTTCCGGATCGCCTCGGGCATGTGCCCGGCGATCGAGCCCAGGGTCGAGATCAGCCAGCAGTCGCCGATCGCGCCCTGTTGCGTCTGTTCCCGTGTCGGGTCGCCGTTGAACAGGGGGACACGGCTGCCGTCGGGCCGCGTCAGCGGAGTGCCGTATCGATCCGGAGGGTTGACCTTGCCGGGGTCGGCGAAGTCCGGCTGGTCCACGGAGACGTGGACCGGCGGTGGGGGTTCGCTTTCGCCGCCGCCGAACATGCCCTTCAGGTGGTCGAGGATGCCGCGGTCGGCGGCGTCGTCGGCGTTCGGGCCGCCGACGGTGTGCGGGTGGCCGGGCGGTGAGCCGTCCCGGCCTGCCGGGGTGCGGGCGCCGTCCGGGTGGTGGGCGTTCCAGGCACCGTCCGGCGGGATGACGGGACGCGGGCGCCCGTCGGGGCCGTGGACGGCCGAGGAGGCGAAGACGTTTCCGTGGGAGTCGGACCAGGCGAGTCCGTTGGGTGCCAGCACCGGGACGCCGAGGCGCCGGGCGAGTTGCGCGGCGAAGTCGCCGTCGCCCGTGCGGCAGGACAGCAACAGCACCTCGCGGCCGTCCCAGTTCGGGTCGTTGCGGATGAGGTGCGCGAGGTCGTCGACGCCGAGGCGGCGCCCGTCCGGGAGCCGCAGCCCGTCCGCGTCGCCGTGGCCGTCCACGACGAAGCGCTGCGGGTCGGCGGGGACGCGCCGGGCCAGGTCGCGGATCGCGGGATCGGCCGGGTCGTGGAACGACCTTCCCGCGGGGGTGGTGTCGCTGTTCCGGTAGACGTCGTGGAGATGCGGCGGGAGGTTCGCCGGGACCTCCGTGTCCTCCTGCCGCGTCGGGTGGTCGGCTTCTTCCCGGGACGGTCCGGTCCCCTCGTCCGCGGCCCTGTGCGGTTCCGCTGAACGATCGCGCTGCTCCGCCCCGTCCGCCTGGGAGCGGAGTTCAGGGGGCAGGGCCTGGTCCACGGCGTTCTGGAAAAGCGTGTTCAGGCGCCGGTTGATCACCTCTTGGAGCGCCGACTCTTCTGGAGTGAACCTCGAGTCTCGCTGACCGAGCTGGAACAGTTCACCGGCGACGTTCGGCAGATCGCGCGAGACCTCGTACAGCGAGTGCTCGTACGACGCGACCTCGTCGATCGACTTGAGATGCAGACGCAGTTCGCCGATGTGTCCGTTCGGCATCCGCACGGTCAAGCGGATGTCGCGGTATCCGCTCAACTGTGGTTTACGCAGCCGGTCCTTGATGGACACGACCTCAACGCCATGACGGCCGGCGACCTCCCGTACCTGGGCGAGCGCACGGTAGAGGTCGGCGACGCTGTCATACTGCACCTTGCCGCCGAGCAGGTCGTTGAGTTGGTCGGCGCGCCCCCCGCTGTCATTAATGATTTTGTCGAGGGCGCGGACCCGGTCCTTGCGGCCGGGGCGCATTTTCGCGTCGTCCGGGTGATTCGCAAGCTCACGCAGAACGCTCTGCAGCGTGGCCTTTTGGGAGTCCGCCGCCGCATAGAGCCCGTCCAGGTAGCCGTTGATGAACGGGTCGTCCGCGGGAAGAGAATCCCCCTCGGGGAGGTTCGCCAGCCGGTTCCGCAGTTCCGCTTCGTCGAAGCCTGGCTGCAGCGGCGACTTCGACCCGCCGATCGCGGCGATCTCACGGTCGCTGATCTCGACTTGCCAGCCTTCGAGCGGCGTCGGATTCGGAGACACCGGTTTCTCGGCCTTGACCGCCTCGGCGCCCCGTTCGTTCACCTCCCGGACCGAGTCCTCCAGGATGCGGACGGCCTCGGGGCTGTTCAGCAGGCTGTTCAGCGTCTTCGGGCGGGCCAGCAGCGAGTTGCGCAGGTGCTCCTCGACAGTCGTCAGCGGCGGGGGCCCGTTGCCTTCGACGATCCGGGCGAGTTCGGGGTGGTTCGGCAGTCGTTCGCGGAGGTCTGCTTCGAGGAGATCCCCGAGCCGGTCGCCGCGCTCGTTGACGGTGATCTCCCGCGCCTGGTCCACGACCCGCCGGATCTGCGGGTTCTCGTGAACGCGCCGCATGAGGTCGGCATCGGCCGTCCGCGGGGCCTCGGCGCCGGGCTCGGACGTCGCCGAGCGTGCGATGGGGCCAGGGGGTGGGGGCGTCGTGCCGGCGAGGTTCGACCGACCGCCGTCTGCGGGCGGTGCGGCCGGAGCGTTGTCCTGTGGAGCGGCAGGCGTGGGGCCGGTACCGGGTTGAGTGGGCTGGTACCAGCCGTAGTGGGACCGCGCATCCGGGTGGAGCCCGCCCTGCCCCTGCGGGTCCGCGGCGGGTTCACGGAGGGACGTGCCGGGCTCCGCGCTCCGGTCCGCGGGTTCGCGCGGTTGTTCGGTCGACGGGGCAGGTGCTTCGGGACGGTCGTCCCGGATCGACGCCTCGAGGGCCTCGGCGGCCGCGCGGTCGCCCAGGACGTCGTTCATCCGCTGCGGGTCGGCCAGCAGCGAGTCGCGGAGGGCGGCCTCCGTGTCGGTTCGGGTGTCCCCGGCCAGGACGCGCGCCAGGTCCGGGTGGTTCGGGAGCGAGTCCCGAAGCCGGGCCTGGAGTTCGGCGTGCAGCCGGGGGTCGGAGTCCGCGACCCGGTCGAGCGTGTCCCGGACCTGCTGGTCCTCGTGGGCGCGCCGGGTCGTGTCGTCCGGCGTTCGCTGGGTCGGGGCGGTGCCGTCATCGGACGATCGGGCGGCTGCGCCGTCGCCGAAGGAGGGTGGGCCGCCGCGCCGGAAGCGTGGGCCGCCGGTGCCGTCGGCGGAGTTCGAGGTGGTGCCGCCGGGCGTCTCTACGCTTGCCGGGCCGACCGGGGACGTGTAGTTCGCGGGGCCCGTCGCGCCGCCGAAGTTCCTGCGGTCGTTCGGCCATAGCGGTGAACCGCCGCCGGTGGGGGGCGTCGGGCCGGTTCCCCGGTCGTTCGGCGGGAGGTTGAAGAAGGACCGGTAGTGCACGGTGCGCACCACGTTGCCGCCGACGACTTCCGCCTCGACCCAGCGCGCGTGGACGACCTGCGGGGTCCGCCCGGGGAGGTTCGGCTCCGCGAAGAAGTCGAAGCGTTCGACGCTGATGTTGTTCGTCGGGTCCTCGTGCAATTCCTGGAGGTTGCGCTCCAGTTGGAACCAGCTCGTGGGACGGGTGACGTCGAAGGCGTTCTTGCCCTGGTTCTCGGTCCGCCATTGCGGGAAGTAGTTCAGCCGCTCACGGGGTCCTTGCGCGGCGTGCCCGAAGATGTGGCCGCCGTCGAACCGCGCGTTCGCGTACTCTTCGCGCCCGATCCGGCCGACCGCGGTTTGCGCCGTGCCGTATCGCGACTGATCGGAGTCGTATTCGGGGACCCCGGTGGCGAGGTGCGCCTGCCCGTGGCCGTCGGTGTGGTAGAGGAATGTGCCCGGGGCGACTTCCGCCGGGTCCATCTCGCCCCGGCGGACCGAGTCCACGGGATCGATGTCGGCGTCGTCGATGCCCACGAACTGCGAGCGCGGCTCCACCATGTACCGGGCGTCGGGAATGGGGACGTCGCGTCCCGCATTGGCCGTCCAATGCGTGCCGAGTTCGGGGTTGAGGTTCGCGACGCCGTCTTCGTCGCCGTACCAGGTCCGCACCCATTCGACCCGGCCGTCGCTGTTCGTGTAGAAGATGCCGTGCACTTCGTCGCCGTGCCGGACGACGATGCGCGTGTTCGCCGGCAGGGGGTCGGAGGTGCCCGGCATTGTCGTCCGGTCGCTGAACGGCCCGTCGCGGTGGACGTCGTAGTCGCGGACGTTCACGGTGGGGATCGGACGGCCGTCCGGGCCGTGCGTGGGCGGGTCGAACGGCGCCGCGGCGGGAGACCGCCCGTCGTCGCCGCCGACGAACACGTGCGGGTCGCCGCGGTCGAAGTCGATCTGGTGGACGACACCCGGTTCGGGCTGGGTGAGGTCGATGTTCTCGTTGGGGTCCGCGAGCGCCGCCGGAACGTTCTCGGCCTGCGGGTTCGTGATGTGCGTGACCTGGCCGGCCGCGTCCGTGTAGACGATGGAACGGACGATCTGCTGCCCGTTCTCGTCGAGGACGGGGTTGCCGTTCGCGTCCGTCGCGATGATGCGGTGGCGGGCCTCCCCCTCGGGGAAGGTGTGGTCGACGGCGCGCACGTTGGGCGGCAGGGGGACGTCGGCGGCGCCGCTGTCGTCGCGGGTCACCTGCGGCGGGTCCCATGGGTGCTGCTGGGGCGTTCCCCGGCTGGCCGAGCCGTCGTCCGGCCGTGCGGACGCGCCGTCCGAGTCGGAGCCGGGGGCGAAGCCGTCGCGGCCGGACGGGGCGGTGTCGCCGTTCGGGCGGTGCGTGGTCCAGCCGCCGTTCGGGGGCAGGTCGGGGCGCAGGCGGCCGTCGGCGTCGCGATGGCCGGACGACGCGTAGACGCTGCCGTCGTCGTTCGACCAGGCCAGGCCGCGGGGGGCGGTGACCGGGACGCCGAGCCGCTGCGCGAGCTGGGAGGCGAAGGCGCCGTCGCCCGTCTCGCAGGACAGCAGCATGACCTCGCGGCCGTCCCAGTTCGGGTCGTTGCGGATCAGGTCGGCGACGTCGTCGGCGTTCAGCCGGCGGTCGCCGACGCGCATGCCGTCGGCGTCGCCGTGCCCGTCCACGATGAACCGGTCCGGGTCGGCGGGGACGCGGTGGGCGAGGTCGCGCATGGCGTCGTCGCCCGGCTCGTAGAAGGAGCGTCCGGCGGGGGTCCCCTGGCTGCCGCGGTAGACGTCGTGGAGGTGGTCGGGGAGCCCGGCGGGGGGTGTGCCGTCCGTGCCGCCGTCGTGCGGGGACGTCCCGTCCTCGGGCCGGTCGGTGGCCGGGGCGTCTTCGGACGGGCGCGTCGCCGTGCCGTCCTCCCGCGGAGGCGCGGGATCGGCGGGCGTGTTCGATGCCGGCCGCGTCGCCGTGTCGCCGTCTCCGCGAGAGGCGTCCGCCGCCGGCCGTCCGGGCATGCCGTCGTCGGGCATGGCCCTGCGCGGGAGCGGGCCGCCGGTGCCGGGTGAGGGCGGCGGGGTCGCCGGTCCGGTGCCGGGCGGCGGGACCAGGCGGTCGGCGCGCGGAGGCGCCGTCGGCGTCCGCGCCGCGTCGGCCGACGGTGACGCGTGCGGTCCCTCGAGGAGCACCCTCGCCCGCATCTCGATGATGGACCTGCCGGTGGCGTCCCGAGCGTTCGTGTCGACGGCGGTGATCTCGTAGCGGGTGCCGCGCGGCAGGACCAGCTCGCGCTGATCGCTGTACGCGCTCTGCTGCCCCATCCACACACCGCGCGCCCCCTCGGGCATGTCGATGTGGATGCGGATCAGGAACGGGTTGTTGTCGACGACGGCCGGGTCCCGCCCCAGGGACGTCGACATGAACGCGTGCTCGTGCTGGACCGAGCCGACGAGAAGGGACGCGTCGCGGGCGCCGAGCGGGCTCCCGTCGGGGAGCGTCAGGAAGCTGACGTCGTGGAGTCCGCGCTCGGTCTGGACGGGCTCCGGCAGCGGCTGGTCGAGGGCCTGGTCCAGTTCCTGGATGCGCCGGTTGAAGGCGTCGACACTGGGAGTCTCGCCGAAGTACCCCTCGAGGAACTGGTGGTAGCCCCCGTTGTTGATGGCGTTGCGGAGCAGGGCGTCCGGGTCGTCGGCGGTGAGGATCGAGTCGATCAGGGCGCGCTGGTTCGGGTCCAGGTTGAACCCGGCCTGAATGCGCCGGAGGTCGAACTCGGACGGCGTGAGGTAGCTGGACAGGTGGCGCAGCATCGCCGCGTTCGCCGGGTCCGTCCTCATCAGGTTGTTGAAGGTGCCGACCGGGTCGTGGGAGAAGACGACGGAGTCCACCACGGCGAGCTGTTCCGGGGTGAGCTGGAACTCGATCCGCATGCGATGCAGATCGGCGACCGTCGGCTCGAGCTGCCGGGTGAGCGGCCACAGTGTGTCCGCCACCTGCCGGTCGGCCGCGAGCGAGTTGAGGTATCCCGCGAGGTCGGGCGCATTCGGCCGCAGATACGCGTTCGGCATCGACTGCACCGTGTACTGGTACAGCGCGTTCCGCAGCTCGGGGTCGAGGTCGGCGTAGACGTGCGAGAGCCGGTTCTCGCCGTACTGCGCACCGGCCTCGTTCGTCGCGAAACGCTGCGGCCCGGCCTCCAGGGGACCGCCGTCCCGGTCGGCGGCGGCCCAGCCGTTCGCCTCCGGGTTGCCGAGCGCGTCGAGGTCGACGGCGCCCCGCGGGGCGACGACGCGGACGCCGAGCTGCTGCGCGAGCTCGGACGCGAAGGTGCCGTCGCCCGTCTGGTTGGCGAGCAGGACGACGTCCCGGCCGTTCCAGTTCGGGTCGCTGCGGACGATGTCGGCGACGTCGGACGGGGTAAGCCGCCGGTCGCCCGCGTACAGCCCGTCGCGGTCGCCGTGCGCGTCCAGGACGAACCGCCCGTCTGGGTCGGGACGCACGCCGCGCGCGGTGTCGCGCATGAACGGTTCGTCCGGCCCGTAGAGCGACCGTCCCGCGGGGGTTTCGTCGCTGTCGCGCCAGGTGTCGTGCAGCCGGTCCGGGAGCCCTTCGGGGACGTCGCGGCGGGGTCCTTCGGCGTCGGAGTCGTTCGTCCGGTCGTGGCGGACGCCGCTGTCCTGGTCGGGGCGGTTCGTGTTCCCGTCGGACGGGTCGGTGCGGGGCCGCGAGTCGGCGTCGCCGTCCCGCGTCGTCCCGGTCGGGGTCTCGTCCCGGCGGGGACCGGACGGGGTGGCGTCGGTGTCGGTCCGGGTGGTCCCGTTCTCGGAGGACGCGTCGTCGGTGCGAGGGGCCCCGGGCGGGGGAGTCTCGGCGTCGCCGTCCGAGCGCGTCGCTCCGTCCGTGTTGATGGCGCCGCCGCCATCGAAGGGACCCGGCGCCTGCGTGCGCTGGTTCCCGTCCCCGTCCGGCCGCGACGAGGACGGGTCGGTGCCGTCGCCGGTGTTCGGGGACGGCGTGCCCGTCTCGGTGCCGGGCGCGGACGATGTGGGATCGCTCGTCCCGGGGGTCGGCTCGGACGACGAGCCCGCCTCGGGCGCGGTCGTGTTCGTCGTCCCTTCGGGCGTCGTCCCGGTGGGGGTCGTGGTGCCGTCCGGAGTCGTGG
This sequence comes from Actinomadura sediminis, assembly GCF_042675525.1. Taxonomy (NCBI): domain Bacteria; kingdom Bacillati; phylum Actinomycetota; class Actinomycetes; order Streptosporangiales; family Thermomonosporaceae; genus Actinomadura; species Actinomadura sediminis. The sequence goes on along the minus strand of NZ_JBHTJA010000037.1, from coordinate 2,335 downwards.
TGCCTTCGGGGGTGGCCGTTCCGTCCGGGGACGTCGTCCCGGTGGGCGTCGCGGTGCTTTCGGGAGTCGCTGCCCCTTCGGGCGTCGTGGTGTCGTTCGGCGTCGTAGTCCCGCTCGAGGACGTGGTTCCTTCGGGGGGCGTCGTTCCCTCGGGCGCCGAGGTCCTTTCGGGTGGCGTGCCGTCGTCGGGGGTCGTGCTGCCGTCCGGGGAGGCGGTCCCGTTCGGGTTCGCCGTCCCATCGGGCGTTGCCGTGCCGCCAGGCGTTCCCGTGCTGTTCTGGCCGCCGGTCGTGCCGCCGGTGGTGCCGCCCGCGGTTCCGCCGGTCGTGCCGCCAGTGGTGCCGCCCGTGGTGCCGCCCGTGGTTCCGCCCGTGGTTCCGCCCGTGGTTCCGCCGGTGGTTCCGCCCGTGCTCCCGCCGGTCGTGCCGCCAGTGGTGCCGCCCGTGGTTCCGCCGGTGGTGCCGCCCGTCGTCCCGGTGCTGTTGGTGGCGTTCGCGCCGAGGTAGGAGTCCATGACCTGGCCGATGGCCTGGGCCAGCGGGCGCGGGTTCGGGGCGAGCCGGTACTCGGTGAACGCCTCCGCCATCATCTCGTGCGAGTCGGAGGCGCCGTAACCGGAAAGGGCGTTCTCGACGCGCTGCGTCGTGTCGGCGTCGTGAGGCTGCGTGGCGTCGTACGACTTGATGCCCAGGGCTTTCGCGACCGCCTGGTTCAGGTCGGCCAGCGCCTTGGGGTTGTTCAGGAGCTGCTCGCCGAGCTGGTGGCCGAACTCGTGGGTGAACACGCCTTCGCTGGAGCCGCCGCCGGGGACGGTGAAGCCCGTCGCCTCCTCGTCGGCGCCGTCCTCCGCGCGGGTCGCGTTGTCGGCGAACGCCTCGCTGCCGACGTAGATGCCCTGGTCGGGGCCGCTCGGGTAGGCGTAGGCGAGGACGTCCTCCTCACCAGGGCCGAGCGTCTGCGAGAAGTCCTGCGAGCCGATGTGGTTGAGCTGCCGCATCGTGCTCGGGTAGTCCGCGGCGAGCTGCCGGATGGCGTTGTTGAACTCGCGGACCGCCGCGGGGTCGATCGGGACGGACGAGAAGTCGACGGCCGGCGCGTCCTTGCCGAACTGGTCGAGGATGTCGCGGGTCTCCTGCTCGGCGTCCGCGAGGTCCTGGGTCTTGTCCGGCTTCGTGCCGTCGGGTGTCGTGCCGTCGCCCTTCTTCGGGTGGGCCTCCTGGTCGCCGCCGTCCGCGGGCGGTTCGGGGGTCTCGCCGCGGATCGTGCCCTGGTCGTCGATCGTGGGGGACTGCGAAGCGGCGGAGGGCTCGCCGTCCAGCGCGCCCGGCTGCGACGTGAGGGGGGTGCGGTCCTGGCCGGACGGGACGTCCTCGCGCGGAGCCGGCGGACGTGAATCGGGCGTCGGTGTGCTCGGCCTGGGCGGGGTGCCGGGGGCGGGGGTGCCGCCGCGCGACGGACCGGCGGTCCCGGCCGCTCCGCCGAACGCGCCCATGGGCATGGGCGCGACGAACGCGGTGTCGCCGCCGGACGAGTCGCCGGACTCGGGACGCGCCATGGCGTCCGGCACGTCACCGTGCGAGTTCTCGGACGCGACGCTCGTGGGCGTCTGCTCGTTGGGCGCGGGACGGTCGCCGCCGTCGGGCGTCCCGCCGTCGTTGCCGGTCGGCGCGGGGTCGGTGGTCCCGGAGTCCGGGCGGGGCGGCGTCCCGTCGCCGCCGGAGGTGGACGGGGCGTCCCCTTCGGGCGCACGGGACGTCTCGTTCCCGGGCGTCCGCGTCGCCTCGTTGCCGGGGGTGGACGGGCCGTCCGGTGTCCCCGGGGTGCCGTTGCCGGGGGTCGCCTGGTCGCCGGGGGTCGCCCGGTCGCCGGGGGGTGTGGTCTGACCGTCGCTGCCGGGCGTGGTCTGGCCCTCGGGCCGGGACGACGGCGTCTCGCCGCCCGGTGCGGTCGGCGGCGTGCCGGGTGTGGCGGAGTCCCCGCCGCCGGGCGCGGACGGTGCCGTGTTCGCGCTGGCGGGCGTGGTGCTGGGGCTCGACGGTGTCGTGCTCGTACTGGACGGCGTGTGCGGGGGCGTCGGCGAGGTGTTCTGGGTGGAGGAGCCGTCGCGGCCGCCGGGGCCGCCGCCGGGGGTGGTGGACGGCGTGCCGCCCGGGGCGCCCGAGGGGCGTGCGGCGGGCGAGGACGCGGGGCTGCTCGTCGACGGGGTGGTGCCTCCGGCGGTCGACGGGGTGCCGCCGGCCGTGCCGCTCGGCGCGCCGCGGAGGCGGCGCCGTGGACCACGGCGGAGATCACTCGGCGGGTCGTCGCCGAGTACGGCGCGGACGCGCGCGTCCTG
>NZ_JBHTJA010000036.1:0-62302 GCF_042675525.1 Actinomadura sediminis | reverse complement strand
CCGGAGCGGCCGCCCGCCCGCGCGTCGCGGCCGTCCCGTCCCGCGGCGGCCGCCCGGACCTCGCGGGCCCGTCGCTGCCGCGCGTCCGGGCGCCCGTCCTGCTGATCGTGGGCGGCGCCGACGCGCCCGTCCGCGACCTGACCGAGCGGGCCGCCCGCGGCCTCGACATCGCCGAGATCCACGTCGTGGACGGCGCCGCGCACGCGTTCGAGGAGCCAGGCGCCCTCGAGGAGGTCACCATGCAGGCCGCCGACTGGTTCAACCGGCACCTCGTCCGCGCCGCGACCCGCCGGTGACCGGGTAGCCGCCGGCGTGGGGCGGCCGTGCCGCCCCACGCGTCCCGCCTACATCTCCTCGAGCAGCTTCCGCATCTTGGCGATCTCCGCCCGCTGCGTGCGGACGATCGCGCCCGCCATCGCCTTCGCGTCCGGGAAACCGCCCCGCGCCTGCTCGTCCCGCGCCATCGTCACGGCGCCCTCGTGATGCTCGATCATCATCTCGAGGAACGCCCGGTCGAACGCCGCGCCGGACAGGCCTTCGAGCTCGGTCATCTGCTCGCCGGACATCATCCCGTCCATGCCGTGGCCCGCGTGCCCGGCCTCCGGCTCGCCCCAGCTCTCCAGCCATCCGGTCATCGTCCGGATCTCCGGACCCTGGGCCTTCGCGATCTGGACGGCCAGCTCCCTCACCTCCGGGGACCCGGCGCGCGTCGCGGCGAGTTCGGCCATCTCGACCGCCTGCCGGTGGTGCGGGATCATCATCTGCGCGAACATGACGTCCTGCGCGTTGTGCGCCGCGCCCGCCGAGGCGGACCGCCCCGAGTGCCCGGCCGATGCCGGCGCGCCGCCGTCGCCGCCGCAGGCCGAGAGCCCGATGGCGAGGGCCGGCAGCAGGATCGTCCCGAGAACACGCTTCATGTCGAACCTTCCGTTGTGTGCCGTTCGTGCCGTCGAGGTCGCGGACCTCTACAGCCGCAGCACGGCCAACTGGAAGGGAGTCGGGCACGGGGGAGACCGCCCGGTGCGGAACCGGCTCCGCCAGACCCGGCCCCGCGGCTCGCGCCTCAGCGCCGGGAGCCATCGGACCAACGCGAGCGCCACCGCCCCCAAGAGCAGCACGCTCAGGAACGCCAGGCACACCTGCCCGCCCGGATGGTGATCGCCGCCGTCACCGGCGGGGTGCTCGGCACCCGCCGCGTGGTGCGGGGCCGCGACGGCGACGCCCGCGGCGTCCACCGGACTGCCGGACGCCTGGACACCGTGCATCACCAACACACCGAAGACCAGCGCGAGCACCCACACCGGCCGGCCGGCGCTCGATCTCCAGGGACGTCCACACATACCCCACCAGCGTATCCACACCCCCACACGCCCCCGCACCGACCCCGCTCCTCAGCCGTCCGACCCGGCGATCAGGCCCTCGGCCCGAGTGCCCGAGCGTGGACATATGCCCCATCACCCACCCGAGATACCGTTTCGCGATCGTCCCCGGGCTCGGGGTACGCTTTCCCGGCGAGCACGGGCGCGTAGCTCAGGGGTAGAGCACTCGCCTTACAAGCGAGGAGTCGGCGGTTCGAAACCGTCCGCGCCCACCAGCCAAAAGACCCCGTTCCCGAGAGTGGGAACGGGGTCTTCGTGCCATTAGCGTGCCATTAGCCCACGAGAGCGAGCCCTCCGGCCGTCCCGTCGTCGTCATCGTCGTCTGTGGTCCCGCTGTTGATCTTGCTGTCCATCGCCCGAGCGATGGCCCGATTGCCGCCCGCCGTCCGGTGCTGGTAGATCAGCGCGGCTCGGACGCTGTCGTGCCCCATGCGCTCCATGAGGTCCCGCAGCGAGGCGCCCGAGCCGGCGGCGAAGGTGTTGCCCGTGTGCCGCAGTCGTGAAAGTGCAGCTTAGGCACACCGAGCTTCGCGACCGTCTCGCGCCGCTTGGTGGCCCGTCGAGAGTTCGCTCGCCGCAGCGCACCATCCCGCACGCCCGTGAAGACCAGCGCGTCGTCCCCGTCACGGGTCCCGCAGCTCACCACACGACGGACGAGCGACGGAACGTCGCTACCTCGATGGCGCCCACGAGCGCCCGAGGAGTCGGCGCTTCCAGAAGTCGCCACTGCCCGCACCACACCACGGCCCACCATCGGCACGTGTGCTCGCCGTACCACGCCACCACACCGGGAAAGCGCCGTTCGATCTCCCGGCGAATCGCCACGGTATCGACCAAGCGCCCATCCACGACCACGCTCATGCCCCCGCCCGAGGCCCGTGACCCCGAGGAGGATCGGACCGCAACGTCTCCATGATCCGCCGGGCCGCCCCCTCCACGTCGGTGGCGGGGTGGGCGTTGTCCACGCGCCACCAGGTGAAGCGCTCACCGCCCTTGAGCACGACGTAACCGGCGACCGCCGGAGCACCGTCCCGGACGAGCCGGACCGTCAACCCCGGTATCGCGTCCCGGAGCTGGACCTCGGCGCCCAACTTCGCCAGCGCCACGTACAGCTCACCCAAGAGCACGAACTCACGGTCCCGACCGGCCGAGGCACCCATCACGCAGCCTCGATTCCGTTGCCACCGCACCGCGGGCACTCCTCACGAACCCGAGCCGGAGCCGCCACCGACGCCGCGTCCGCCGGAACGATGACCAGCCGCCGCCGGGGCAGCACGAGCTTGCGTCCCCGACCACGGCAGGAAACGCAAGGCTCGGGGGTCGGAGGGTTCGCCGAGGAGGGAAACAAGGTGGGGACTCCTAATCCGCTCTTGAACGTCGTGCCGACGACGTTAAGAGCGGATCAGGCGCACAACCCGAACTCTCAGTTCGGGTCGACCCCCGGTACGGGTTCTACGCGGCCACCACACCGACCCGCCGAGCCAACGCCCGCACTTGCGGCGCCATGCTCGGCCGAGCCCGCCGCAGCAGCCCGCGCACCAGATCCCGCGCCAGCACGTTGTAACGCAGGTCTTCCGGCCCGGTCCCCTCCGCGCTCATCAAGTGCAGCAGCACGGCCGCGTCATCCCGGCGTTGCTCATGCAGCCGAGCCAGCTCCAAGTAGAACGTCGTCTGACGTTCCAGCGACGGCGACGAGGTGACGTCGATCCGGTCGGCGATGGTGAGCCCTTCCGCCGATTCCCCGGCCTCCATTTCGACGCTCATCGCGTGCAGGAGGACGTTCGTCGGCCCGAACACCGTCCACAGCACATTGCCTTCCCCCACCGACTCGGCCGCCGGAAGCGCATGCTGCCGCAGCCGATCCCGAGCCGCCCAGGCGTCGCCCTGCCGGACCGACGCGACCGACGCCACGAGCCACAAGGCACCCGACATCGACACCCAGTCGCCGCCGCTCTCCAAATGGGGCTTCAGTTCCTCGATCGCATGAACGGCCGTCTCCTCGGCCGCCTCCGCCTCGTTCTGCGCGATCAGGATGTGAGCGAGGTTCCAGTGAGCCCCCGCGATCCTCAGCGGATCATCGGTCTCATATGCCGCCGCGATCCCACGGTCAGCAGCCAGCAACGACAGGTCCGTCCGCCCGATGCGCTTCGCGAACGTCCGCAGCAAGAAATACATGTCCGACGCCAGCCGGGCCGCTTCCCGACGTTCCTCGGCCTCACCCACGGCCCGGAACGACCGAGCCGCCACCTGAACATCGGACAACAGTGTCGGGAAGACCTCCGCACCCTCCGTGAACCGACTCTCCGAGGTCTGCCAGATTCCCCACGCCGCATCAACCCTCCGACGCAGCCCCGCCAAGTCGACGTCCTCACCGTCACCAGGACGGCCGAAGGACATCATGCGCCGATTCAACTCCGACGCCACCGGGTGAATCGTGCCGTTCTGCTCGAACTCCGGTTCCCCGAGCAACACCGACACCTGCACGCCCAGAATCCGGGCGAACTTGTGCAGCATCCCGATAGTGGGAGTCTTCAACCCGCGTTCGATCTGCGAGACGTAGTCCTCACTCACCCCAGCGAGACCGGCCACCACGGCCTGTGTCTTCTTGCGACCCTGCCGGTAGAACCGCAGACGTTCGCCAATGCTGATTTCGTCCGACTCAGACACGTTCACTCCCGGAGGGCGGGGAGACTGGGCAAGACCAGGGTAGGCAGCAAGAGCCCCCGTTCACAGCACCGGAAGGACCCGACGGCGTGCGCAAGCTCATCCTGTGGGACATCGACCACACGCTCATCGAGACCGGAGGCGTAGGCAGCGAGGTCTTCAAAGACGCGTTCGAGCAGGTCACCGGCCACCACATCGACCGCCTAGCCGACGTCACCGGCCGCACTGAACAAGTTCTTTTCCGGGAGACACTCGACCTCTACGACATCGAGGACCCAGGCGACTACTTCCCCAAGTTCGTCGAGGCCCAGGCCGCCGGCTACCGAGCCCGAGCCGACGAGATGCGCCAACGAGGCCGAGCCCTCCCCGGAGCCCGCGAGGCCCTAGAAGCCTTCGCCGAACGCCCCGACATCGTCCAAACCGTCCTAACCGGCAATCCCAAGCCCTCAGCTATAACCAAGTTGATGACCTTCGAACTAACCCGCTACCTGGATCTGGAGATGGGCGCCTACGGTACCGACGACTCCGTACGTTCCAACCTAGTAAAAATCGCCCAAGTTCGAGCCGCTGCCCGTCACAGTCACACCTTCAATCAGAGAAACACGTACGTTATCGGAGACACAGTCAGCGATGTAGAAGCGGCCGTAGAAGGAGGAAGTCAGATAATTGCCGTCACAACAGGAGGAGTTGGCCGGGCGCAACTATGTGAAGCAGGAGCGCGCATCATTATAGATGACCTCACTGCGGTAGTAGATCTAATGCCAGTAATGTGACATTAGAATATGGTAGATGTTTCCGTGTCTGCCAGTTCGACGAAATGATATTCGCGCGAACGCTCATTGTCGAGCTTGTCGTACTTGGTTATCACTTGAACTCTGAAGGCAACTTGCTGTCCAAGTTCGAGATGCATGCCAATGAGTGCATCCTTTGGGATGCGCACGTCGTAGGCGGGCGAGTTTCTGGAGGAGCCGGTTTTGACTTTGGCTGTGCCCGCTTCGCGCAATTCGGTGATACGACCCCGAACTATTTGACTTGTTTTTTCGTCGCGAAGGTCGTGTAGTGTGTGTACATATTGGCGACCGCGACTCGTCAGTCGTGATGAACGTACCGTGCCTGTGCGGGAGAGCCAGCGCAGGCCGAGCGCCAGATCAAATCTATCTAGAGCCTCAACCAGTCGGTATAGCGACCATTGCGCCGACGCCCATTTATGTAGGTCTTCGCCTGATTCGGCGGCCTTTATGAGGCTGATGAAATTTCTGATCGCTATGTCGGCTGGCGATGATCCGGTATCTGGCATGAGATCGGCGTTGTCCTCTGATATACCCATTGGCGTTGCCCGCACGTGGAGAACGGTACTTCCAGCGGAAAGGCCGACGATCTCAAGTTCAAGGTCGCGTTTTGCTGCGGTGGAGATGCTGTCTTCGAGTGGCTTTAGTAGAGCATCTCCGATTTTAAAATCAAGTGAGCCAGTGGTGGTCGTGTTGCCCGAAAGGCGTACCTGTAGCTCCTCTTTTAGGCTGGCGTCCGAGGAGAAACTCTTGACTGAATCGAGCCATTGCTGGCGGATGATGGTGTCGTGGGTGTCATCATCCAGCGTATCTTCGCCAAGCGTTCTGAGTTGATGCCTGGCTTCTTCGCCATGCTGGCCTATGAGTCGTTGACGCCAAGTGCTCATGGCGTCACCTCCAGGTAGCCGCGGGCGGGATGTGCCGTTTCAACCGTCGGAGCCATCTTCTCGGTGCCTTCCTGGCGGCGGCGCTGCCACCAGTCGTCCCAGGCCCCTCGGTCACGAAGGTACCCCTGATCCTCCGTCGCAAGCTTGTCGGATTGGAAGACGGACGCTATCGGACGGTAGGCGACACGTAGGGGAGACAGCCCGAAGTCTTCCTTGATCTTGCGTCGGTCGAAGGCTTCGCGTAGCCACGGGGCACCGGCCTTCCCTCTGTAGGCCTTGGCTGCCTCGTCGTCGATGAACACCGTGAGATCGATGTTGTCAGGATTCACCTTGGTGCTGACATAGCTACCGCCCAGCCACAGACAGTGAACGATCTTCATGCCAGGAAGAAGTTCGGAGTGCATGTCTTCAAGAGTGAAGAAGCGAACCAGGTACCTCTCCAGGCCACTCCAAAGCTGGCGCCTCGTCGTCGACTCCGCGAACCGCTCCGCTTCCACGAGCATCGCGAAAGCTTGCTCAGGAGTGACTCTGTAGCGCCCTGGGGGCGGGCAACCGGTGGCCTCGTCAAACTCTGGCACCAAGGAGGTGACTCCCTCAACGATCCAGGACCGATGTGACGGTGCGGACTGCTTTGCGTCCATATGGCATCTGTACTGAAAGATCTAACTTCGTTACGTTACGTCAGGCACATCGATCACGGTGCCGTCTCCTCGGCTTCTTGCCGAATCTGGCCATCTAGGGTCAAGGGCGGCGGCGCTGGCGTCGCCGTTACGGCCGCCCGGCTCCGCCGGTCGGCGCGTGCGGCGTGGGCGCCGGTCACCGACCGGCGGCCCGGGCGGCCGCGCGCCGCGCCGCTGGGCGTCCGCTCCCGGCCAGCCGCCATCACGAGGTTCGCGCCGCCGCCCGGCTTACGGTCGCTGCGTCACGGGGGTGGAGCGTGCGCTTACCAGGGGACGCGCCGTCCCCTGGACCCCTGGCGAGCCGGGGCTCTCGTTCGCGCGATTTGCCCGTGCGTGGTGCCGGCCGATCGCGCGAACGAGCACCCCGGAGCGTGGTGCGATCGTGCGGGAGGTGCCTCGCGGGGGTGCCTGTGGCGGGCGCGGTGGGGCGTGGGGCGATCCGTGCCATTGGTGTGCCAGATGGGGAGGGAGGCCCCGCAGGTAGGGGGAGGGGTTGGCCAAGATCAACGGTGGTGCGGGCGTGCCATTCGCGTGCCATTAGGGGGCGGCGGGTGCGGACGGGACGGTGCCGGGAGCGGTGGGGCGGCCCTGGTCACCGGTGTCGTCTTCTTGATCACGGCTCCTTACAAGCGAGGAGTCGGCGGTTCGAAACCGTCCGCGCCCACCAGCAGAAAGACCCCGTTCCCGGGAGTGGGAACGGGTTCGTGGCATTAGCCCACGAGCGCGAGCCCTCCGGCCGTCCGTCGTCGTCCGTGGCATCGCTGTTGGTCTTGCTGTGCATGGTCCGGTTACCGCCCTCCGTCCGGTGCTGGTGGATCAGCGCGGCCGGGACGCTGTCGTTCCCCATCCGTTCCATGAGGTCCCGTAGCGAGGCGCTGGAGTCGGCGGCGAAGGTGTTGCCTGTGTGCCGCAGGTCGTGAAAGTGCAGGTTCGGCGCACCGAGCTTTGCGACCGTCTCGCCCCACTTGGTGGCCCGCCGGAAGTTCGCTCGCCGCAGCGCACCATCCCGCACGCGCGTGCAGACCAGCGCTGTCCTCGTCGCCGGCGAACTTGCCGAGATGTCGCCGCAGGTCCGGGATGATCCCCTGGGGGTGCCACCGTCCACGGGGTTCGAGCCGCCGCTACCTGTCCCATGCGTGTCCTAGCGTGCTGGGATGGGTTACGAGTTGCACATCACGCGTAAGACCGACTGGTTTGACAAAGGTGGCCCTGAGATCACTGCGGAGGAGTGGGGGAGTGTGGTGGCCGCCGACCCAGAGCTGGAGATGGTCGGGGTGGCGCACGCGAAGATCGACGGCGAGGTCGTTTTGACCTACACCCACGAGTGGTTGGCTCAGATGGTCACGCACCCCAGGCTCGAAGAGCACGGCGCCTGGATCGACTGGACGGACGGTTCCATCGATGTGAAGAACCCGGATGAAGTTCTGATCGCCAAGATGTGTGAGATCGCGAAGAAGCTAGGCGCCCGCGTCCAAGGGGACGAGGGCGAGTACTACGACGAGTGAACTGGCCGCCCTGCTCGCGGGAATGGAGCGTGCGCTGACCAAGGGACGCGCCGTTTCCTGGACCACTGGCGAGCAGGGGTACTCGTTCGCATGATTCGTCCTTGCGCGGTGGGGCGTGTAGCGGTGCGTGCCATTGGTGTTCCAGACGGGGCGAAGGCGCCGCAGGGAAGGGTCGGCCAAGATCAGCGGCGGGGGCAGAGCGCCTTGGGAGGGCGGCGGCGCGGGCGGGGGGCTTTATCGGTCGAGGTTCTGCGGGTGGGGCTGGTTGGCTCTTTCGCGGCGGTCGGTGTGGGGGGAGTGGGCGGTCGGCCAGGGGGGCGATGGTGTTGGTTCCTGCTTTAGGCCGCTGAGGACAGTGCGGACGACGCGTTCGACTTGGTGATCGATTGCGTCGGGGCCGTTGAGGGCCATGGACCCTTCGGTGAGGAGGGCGGCTAGGCCGTGGACGGCCGCCCAGACGACGAACTCGGCGCCCGGACGGGACGCGGGGGGCAGCACGCCGGCGTTGACGAGTCGGTCGAGTTCGGCGTCGAGCACGTCGTGTGGGTGCGGGGAGACGTCCAGGTCCGGCCCCGGGGACCCCGTTCCGTGAGCCAGGCGGAACACTGCCGGGTCCTCCACCGCCCATGTGACGTAGGTGCGGCCGATGGCGACCAGCCGATCGTGTTCGGTGTGCGCCGGGGCCGGGTCCGGCGCGTTCATGCGTTCGGCGAGCTGGGTGAGCACGCGGGCGGACAGGGCGCGGACCAGGGCCTCCCGCGAGGCGAAGTGGTGGTAGGCGGCGCTGGGGCTGACGCCGACGCGGGCCGACGCCTCGCGCAGCGACCAGCCGTCGGCGCCGCGTTCGCGGACCAGTGCCTCCGCGGCGTCCAGCAACGCGCTCCGCAGGTCTCCGTGGTGGTAGCGCTCCTTCGTCATGGAGCAAATTTAACAGCGTTCAGATTGGTGCTACGCTCGTGATCTGAACGGTGATCAGATTGGAGTGGGTCATGTGCCCTACCGAAGCCCAGCGGAACACGGGGGCTGTCGCGCCGGACGTGCCCGATGTGAGTGATGCCCCGCCGCCGGTCGTGGGAGGTGAGCCGGTTCAGATCCGCGACGGCGTCCATGTGATCCCCGACGGGCGCGTTGAGCTCGTCCCGAACGTGGGCATCGTCGTGGGGGACGATGCCGCGCTCGTCATCGACTCGGGGATGGGGCCGCGCAACGGCGCTCGCGTTCTTGAGGCGGCCCGGGAGTTGGCCGGTGGGCGGAGCCTTTATCTGACCGTCACGCACTTCCACCCCGAGCATGGGTTCGGCGCTCAGGTGTTCAAGGGCGCTGCAACGATCGTCTACAACCGGGGTCAGCGGGACGAGCTGCACCGCAAGGGTGCCGCGTACCTCGGCATGTTCAAGGGGCTCGGCCCTGCGGTCGCGGCGGAACTCGAAGGCGTCGAGCTGGTCGATCCCGACATCGTCTACGACGGCGAGCTCGAACTCGATCTCGGTGGGCGCACCGCGACGCTGCGTGCGGTCGGGCCCGCGCACACCGGCTCCGACCAGATCGTCGTCGTGGACGACCGTGTGCTGTTCGGCGGCGACCTGTTCGAGACCCGGATCTTCCCGATCACCCCGTATTTCCCGCCGCACGACGTGGACGTCGACGGGGACCGCTGGATCGGCGTGCTCGACCGGCTGATCGGCCTCGCTCCCGAGGTGGTGATTCCCGGTCACGGCGAGGTGACCGACGTGTCGCTGATCCAGGACGTCCGCGACTACCTCGCCTACGTCCGCGCCGAGGCGGCCCGGCTGCGTGCGGCCGGGGCCTCGGCCGACGAGACGGCGTCCGCGATCGACCGGGTGGCGCGCGTCCGCTGGAGCACCTGGGAGCGTCCCGAGTGGATCGGCCACACGGCGCGGGCGTTCTATGAGGCCGCCGCACGCTGAACCCTTCACCGTCCATGACATCGCCGTCGTTGCCGACCCGGTCGGCCCGGTCAGCTCAGGCGCGACGGCATGGGCGTCACTGAACCTGCGTCGACTGAAAGCTCGAAGGGCGGGGGTGACTGGTTCTCGGGGTGCTCGCACTGGTCGGTGACTGTCTGTGCAGCAGGTCATCTGTCGGCGATCGACTTCGAGGTCTGCCAGGACGAGCAGGGTCTCTCCGAGGCGGCCCACGTGCCTGTGGCGCCGACAGGCGATCGGTATCGATCAGCCGAGCGATGCGGTTGCCGCCTGTGCTTTCAAGTTGGCGGAGGTCTGCGTGGAGAACGAGTCGGTGACCGGGTCGAAGCCGCCTGCGTCCGCCCCGAGCCCGTAGATCGGCCGCCCGCCGCGCGCAGGCGCCCCGTCGGCGCCGGGACCGGAGCCAGCGCCGGAGGTCCCGCCGCCGGAGCAGAACTTCATGTGGGTGAAGGCGTGCTGCCTCGGTTGTGGTCGGCGGGCACCTGCCGGATCAGCATGGCCGGGTGTCGTCGGGCCGGGGCGGGGCGGTGCGCTCGGTCAGGCGGCGCAGCAGATCGACGAGGTCCCGGCGTTCGGATTCGGTGAGCCGGCCGAAGATGTGCTCGCCCACCTGCTCGGCGGTCCGTCGTGCCTCGGTCAGGGTCTCTTGGCCGCGGCGCGTTAGCACGATCGAGTACGCCCGCCGGTCCCGCGGCGTCCGCTCGCGGGAGACCAGCCCTCCGTCCTCCAGCTCGTCGATGAGCCGGACCATGGTGGACTTGTCGATGCCGATGTGGCCGATCAGGTCCCGCTGGCTGACCGGGCCGTACATCGGCAGTGCGAGCAGCACCGTGAATCCGCGGACGTCGACGCCCAGCGGGCGCAGCGCCTGGTTCAGCCGCTCCCTGCTCTGGTTGTGGGCCGCGGCCAGCAGCATGCCGAGCCCCACGTGATGAGCCTCCGGGCCGCCGTCCCCGGACAGGAGGCGTTCGAGCAGGTCGTCGTGCATGCGCTCATTCTAATGCCATCTGATACAGTCTCACTTGAGACTATCTCAGGTGGGTATTCACGATCGAACGGGAGACGTTCATGCCCGAGCTGTCCCGTCGGCGCGTGCTCACGTTGAGCGCCGCCGCCGGTATGGCCGCCGCCGCGCCCGTGCCGCCGACGGCACGTGGCGCCGCCGCGAGCCCCCACCGGCCCTTGTACGGACGGATCGACACCCACCACCACGCCGTGCCGCCCAAGATGCGGCAATGGGCGGTCGAGCAGGGCATGATCCCGCCCACGGGCGGCCCGGACTGGGCCCAGTGGACCCTGTCGAGCACGCTGGCGACCATGGACGCCAACTGCATCGCCGTCGGGGTGGCCTCCGCGCCCGTGCCGCCCGAAGTGTTCGCGGACCGCGAGACCGCCGAGTCGGGTGTGCGCGTGTGCAACGAGTCGCTGGCCGAGCTGGTACGCGACCACCCCACCCGGTTCGGCTTCTTCGCCAACGTGGCCATGCTCCACCCGGACCTGGCCCTCGAGCAGGCCGCGTACGCGCTGGACGAACTGGGCGCCCACGGGGTGTTGCTCACCACCTCGGCCGCCGGGCGCTACCTCGGCGACCGGGCGTTCGACCCGCTGCTGGCCGAGCTCGACCGCCGCGGCGCCGTGGTGTTCGCCCACCCCTTCTCGCCCAAGGGGATCGTCGAGGTGCCTGGGGTGGCGGACCATGTCGCCGACTTCCTGCTCGACACCACGCGCACCGCGCTCAGCCTGATCGCCGCCGGGGCCCTGGACCGCTATCGTCGGCTGTCGATCATCCTGTCCCACGCGGGCGGGTTCCTGCCGTACATCGCCGGCCGCGCCGAGGGCTGGGGCAGGGAAGACGACGACGCGCCCGACCCGGCAAAAATCCGGCGGGCACTGCGGCGCTTCTACTACGACACGGCGCTGCCGATGTCCCCGTACGCAACCCCGACGCTGCTGGGCGCGGTCGGCGCCGACCGCGTGCTGTTCGGGACCGACTGGCCGGCCAACCCCGCCTCCGAGGTGGCCCGCGAGACCGCGCGGTTCGACCGGGACCCCGGCCTGAACCGCCGCGAGCACGAGGCCATCGCCCGGGACAACGCGCTGCGCCTGCTTCCCGGCCTTCCCGGAGGACGTCGATGATCGAGTCCACACCCGGCGAGCCCGTCGGCGACCGGGTCATGGTCGCCGACGACGTGGTCAAGACCTATGGCGACGGGGACGGCTCGGTGACCGCGCTGCGCGGAGTGTCAGCGGAGTTCACCCGGGGCCGGTTCACCGCGATCATGGGGCCGTCCGGATCGGGGAAGTCGACCTTCCTGCATTGCCTGGCCGGGCTGGACACCGTGACCTCCGGCATCGTCACGATCGGCGGGGTCGACCTCACCGGCCTGTCCCGCACCCGGCTCACCGAACTGCGCCGCGACCGGATGGGTTTTGTCTTCCAGTCGTTCAACCTGCTGCCGATGCTGACCGCCGAGGAGAACATCCGGCTCACCGGGAGGTTGGCCGGGCGGGACGCGGACGGGCGTTGGTTCGACACGGTCGTGGACGCGCTCGGGCTGCGCGAGCGCCTGGACCACCGGCCCCTGTCGGGCGGGCAGCAGCAGCGGGTCGCCGTGGCACGAGCCCTGCTGACCCGGCCGGAGGTGCTGTTCGCCGACGAGCCCACCGGCAACCTCGACTCCCGCTCCGGCGCGGAGGTCCTGGGCTTCCTGCGCACCGCCGTCGACTCCTACCGGCAGACGGTGATCATGGTGACGCACGACCCGGTGGCCGCCGCGCACGCCGACCGGGTGCTGTTCCTGGCCGACGGGACGATCGCCGACGAGCTGGCCGCGCCCACCGTCGACGCCGTGCACGCCCGCATGCGCGAGATGGAGGGCTGAGGCCATGGGCGACCCCTTGTGGCTCATGGTGCGCCGGTCGTTCGCCGACGACCGGCCGCGCCTGGCCGCCACGCTGCTGGCGGCGCTGGGATCGATCGCGCTCATCGCGGGCTCGCTGCAGTTCGCGCTGCGCGCGCAGGAGGCGGTGGCAGGCAGCGACGCGAGCGAGTACTCCCGCGCGGATGTGCTCGTGCAGGGCGGGACGGTGGACCCGGACGACCCGTATGCGGCACCCGACGGCCGCGTCCGCCTGGACCGGGTCGCGTCCCGGCCCGGGGTGGCGGCGGCCGCCGGGGACGCCGCGGTTGCGGTGACGGCCGCCCGTCCCGACGGACGGGCGATCATGGCGGCGGCCGAAGGCCGTACGCTGCTGCGTCCCTGGGTGCCCGACCAGCGGCTGAACCCCTACCGGCTGGAGGCCGGACGTGCACCCGCCGCCGACGGCGAGGTGGCCATCGTCCGGCACATGTCGCGTACCGGGCAAATGCGTGTCGGCGACACGATGACGCTGACACTGCCCCAGCGGACCCGCCAGGTGCGGATCGTCGGGATCGTCACCGTCCAGGGCCGTGACGCGGTGGCCGTCGGCGACCTGGTCCTGGCCCCGCCCGACAGCGTGCGGCGGGCCGCCATGCTGCCCGCGGGCGCCTGGCAGAGCGTCTGGCTCAAGGCCGCCCCGGGCGTGCCCGCCGACCGGCTGCGCGGCGAACTGGCCCGGGACCTGAGCGGACGGGCCACGGTGCGGACCGCGGAGTCCGTACGGCGGGCGCAGGCCGACGCCGCGGCGAGCGAGGGCGCCTCGATCGCCGGCGTCGTCGGCATGCTCGCCTCCGTCGCGATCTTCGTCGGCCTGTTCGTCGTGGCCAACACCTTCGGCACGCTGGTGCGGCAGCGCACTCGGCGGCTGGCGCTGCTCGGCGCGATCGGCGCCACGCCGTGGCAGATCGAACGGCTGATCCGGCTGGAGGCGCTGGTCCTGGGCGCCATCGCCTCGGTGGGCGGCGTGGCCGCGGGCTACCCGCTGTCCACGCTGATCGTCTGGCTGTTCGCGCGGGACGGCTTCGACGTCTCGGCCGCCGGCGCCCAGTTCGGCTGGGTCGCGGTGGGTCTCCCGGCCGCGGCCGGGATACTGGTCACCCAGGCGGCCGCCTGGCGGGCGGCCCGCCGCGCCGGGGGCGTATCGCCCGTCCAGGCGCTGCGCACCACCGTCACCGAAACCCCGCAACGACGCCGGCCTCGGCTGTCGGCCGCGGTCGCGATCCTCGCCGGGGCGGGCTTCTGGTACGCGGTGGCGGTCGCGGTCCGCGTCGGCGAACCGCCCGGCCAGGACCGCACGTTCGCGGTCTCGCTGATGGTCCTTTTCGGTTCGATGCTGGCCGTGACCGCCCTGGCCGTCCTCACCCCGTTCTTCGTCGGGCCGCTGGGCGGGCTGGTGGGCCGCCTCGGGATGCTGGTCGGCGGGGAGACCGGGCGGCTGGCGCACGCCACCATCACCCGCAGCCCGCGCCGGGTCTCCTCGGCCGCCTCGTCGCTGATGCTGGGCGTCGCGCTGGTCGCCTCGGTGGTGCTGGCCACCCTGTCGGTGCACGATCGGTTCCAGGAGGCGGGACGGCAGGTCATGGCGGCCGACCACGCGATCACCGCGACGGCCAGGACCTCCGAGGGCGCACCGGCGCCGCTGTCGCGGGACGTGGCGGGCCGGGCGGCGGACACGCCGCGGGTGTCGCGGGTGACCGCGCTCACGCAGACTGAGGTCAAGCTCGTATCGCCACCGGGCCGTCCCGACTCGGGAGAGGAGCCCGAGCCTTTCCACTTCCTGGTCAGCGGCGCGGAGCAGACAGGGCTGCGCGACGTCCTGCGGCTGGGCGGCCGGCCGCCCGCGCTGCGCCCCGGGCAGATCGCGCTGTCGTCGACCGTCATGAAGGAACGGGGACTGCGGCGCGGCCAGGAGATCGTCGTGCGGGGCGCCCAGGGCCGGGTCACGCTCATGGTGGCGGACGCCTACCACGATCCGTCCCACCTGTTCGCCGAGCAGGCGCTCGTGGGGCCCGTGACGATGGATCGGCTCGACGCGAACGCGGCGACCCGGGTGGTCCTGGTGCGGGGCGGCTCCGCAGAAGCCCTGGCGCGTGCCGTGGCCGGTGTCCCCGGCGTGCAGGTCCTCGACGGGGACGCCTACGCGGACGCGGCCTCGGACTCGCTCACCCGGCCGCTGCGCGCGACCTACGGCTTCGTCGGCATGGCGCTGCTGCTGGCGCTGTTCGGGATGGCGACCACGGTGTCGATGAGCGTCGCCGAACGCACCCGGGAGTTCGGGATGCTGGGCGCCGTGGGCACGACCGTGAGGCAGATCCGCTCGATCGTCCGCTGGGAGGCGGCCGCCGTGGTCGTCCTCGGCACGGTCCTCGGCCTCCTGATCGCGATGGGGACGCTGGCGCTGCTGCACCTGACGACCGGCAGTTCGTTCCTGCGCCCGGAACCGCCGTGGTGGCTGTTCCCGGTGGTGGCGGCGGGCGCGGCGGCGGCGACCCTGGTCACCTCGTCGCTGCCCGCACGGCGGGCCGCGGCCGTGCCCGTCCTGGAAGCCGCCAAGGCCGAGTGAGCCGCAGCGCATCCGACCCGGACACGTGTTCGCCTGGATCCATCCGCCGCACGGTTTCACGGATCTCTTCCACCTGGTCTGGGGCCTGGCCTACGCGTGGCTGGCGTTGCTCCTGCGGCACCCGCGGCGCTGGGGCCCGGGCCTGGCTGACGGGCCTGCCGGCGGTCCAGTGCGCGGGCAGGTTCGTGGTGTTCGCGGTCAACGTCGCGTCACAGCCACGGCAGGTCTGACCCGCCGAGAGCCGCGCGGCTCGGCGGCGCATGCGAAGCGTCGCCCGCGTTCCGCGTTTTACACGTCGTTCACAAATGGGCAATGGGTGCGAAACGGCTGGTTGGCACGTTCGTGAGAGCCCGATACCTGCGAAGGGACCGACGTGAGCTACAAGGCCGAGTACATCTGGATCGACGGCACCGAGCCGACCGCCCGGCTGCGGTCCAAGACGAAGATCCTTCCGGACGGCGCGGACCTGCCCGACTGGGGGTTCGACGGGTCGAGCACCAACCAGGCGCCCGGTGACAACTCGGACTGCGTGCTCAAGCCCGTGTTCGTGTGCCCGGACCCGATCCGGGGCGGCGACCACAAGCTCGTCCTGTCCGAGGTGTACCTGGTGGACGGGACGCCGCACAAGACGAACACGCGCGCCGAGCTGCGTCCCATCGCGGAGAAGTACGAGGTGCAGGACTCCTGGTACGGGATCGAGCAGGAGTACACGTTCTTCAAGGACGGGCGGCCGCTCGGGTTCCCGGAGCGGGGCTTCCCCGCGCCGCAGGGGTTCTACTACTGCGGGGTCGGCGCGGACGAGGTGTTCGGGCGCGAGATCGTCGAGGCGCACATGGACGCCTGCCTCGAGGCGGGGCTGAAGATCTCCGGGATCAACGCGGAGGTCATGCCGGGCCAGTGGGAGTTCCAGATCGGTCCGGCCGGTCCGGTCGAGGTCGGCGACCACCTGTGGGTGGCGCGCTGGCTGCTCTACCGGATCGCGGAGAACTACGGGGTCTCGGCGACGCTCGACCCGAAGCCGGTGGAGGGCGACTGGAACGGCGCGGGCGCGCACACGAACTTCTCCACGAAGGCGATGCGGGAGGGGTACGACGCGATCGTCACGGCGTGCGAGGCGCTGGGGGCCAAGGCGCAGGCGCACGTCGAGGGGTACGGCGCGGACATCGAGCGGCGGCTGACCGGCATGCACGAGACGGCGCCGTGGAGCGAGTTCAGCTACGGCGTGTCGAACCGCGGCGCGTCGGTGCGGATCCCGTGGCAGGTCGAGGTGGACAAGCGGGGGTACATCGAGGACCGCCGCCCGAACGCCAACATCGACCCGTACGTGGTGACGCGGCTGATCACCGGCACCTGCTGCGAGGCTCTGGAGAAGGCCGGCCAGATCTGAGACTCCCGCCGCGGCGCGCCGTCCCCGAGGGGCGGCGCGTCGTGCTGTTATGCCGCCAAACGTCTGCAAATTGTTGGCTTCGGGGAGTTCCCGCGAACGGGCCCGGGTAGTACCTGGTCGTTCGCAGCGGGGGAGGGGACATGCCCGATTCGTCATTCGGGCGGCCCGGCAGGAGCCGCCCGGCGGCACGGCCGTGGGAGCGGTCGTTCCGGTGTCCCTCGACGGCGGTGCGAGGGCGGGGCGAGGCCCCGGCCCGGCGCTTCGAGGAGTTCGTGGCCCTGCACGCCGAGGACGAGCCCGAGCTGCCGCTGCGGCAGCTCTGGTGGACGGGCCTGTCGTGCGCGGTGGGCGGGTCGCTGCTGACGTTCGCGGCGGTGTTCGCCCTGCGGGGGATGTTCGGCATCGAGGTCCCGGTGTTCGCGGGGACGGACGTCGCCGTGGAGGGCGCGGCGACCAGCTACGCCCTGTGCGTCCTCGCCGCGACGGTGCAGGGGACCGCGCTGATGCATCTGCTGCTGGCGGGCGCGGCGCGGCCGGTGCGGGCGTTCGCGTTCATCGGCGGGCTCGCGGTGGCGCTGATGGCGGTCGTCCCGCTGCTGCTGAACGGGCCGCCGGCCGCGCGGGTCGTCACCGCCGGGATCAACCTCGCGGGCGGGTCGGCCGTGGTGGTGCTGCTGTGCGCGGTCGTGTCGGCGTCGATGGCGTTCAGGCGCGGCCCACGGTGATCGTGAGCGGGTCGGGGGCGGCCGTCGACGCGACCCGCACGTGCCACAGCCGCCGCCACACCCGGACGTCCACGGGTTCGGCGGGCGCGAGCACCCGCAGCTCGCGGTGCATGCCCGAGAAGCCGAGGCACAGCCACACCTCCCAGGCGCCGCGGGGGAGCGGATGGTCGATGAACGTCCTGGTCACGGGCAGGACGGCGGTGTAGTGCAGGCTCTCGGGGCGGTCGTCGAGCATGCAGATCACCTCGTAGGCGCGGCCGCGCCGCTCCCGCAGGTTCAGCGTCGCCGAGATCGGCGTCGCGAGCCCGGCGAGGTCGAGGCGCCCGCTGAGCTCGACGTGCTCGGCGCGTTCGTCCCACGCCAGCCCGTCGGCGCGGACGGCGCCCGCGGCGTGCGGCCGTCCGCCGACGTCGATCGCGAGCGTGCCGCGGGGGCTGAGGTAGGCGGCGACGGTCGTGCCGCCGGTGAGGAACCTGCGCCGCGGCGAGGCGTCGAGGCCGGGCGCGCGCCCGAGCGGCACCGGGTCCGCCGAGCCGATCGAGAGGCCGACGTCCCAGACGCCGCCGGGGAGCGGGTCGCCGCCCTCGACGGCCGCGACGTCGATCAGCGCCTCGAACGCGACGCGCGTCCCGTCCGTCCGGGCCGTCGCCGGGACGCGGACGAGCGCGTCGCCGCCGCGCTCGCGCAGCAGCAGGTCCAGGCGGGTGCCGCCGGCGTGGTCGAGCCGTCCGGCGATGCGCAGGGCCGTGCCCGCCCAGCCGACCTCGGTCAGGTAGGGATCCGACATCCCCGTTCGCCTCCCGGACGCCCCGAAACGTGCACCCGGGTCCCTTCCCGCGAACCGGTCGTTCTACCGGTCAGGGGACGACGGTGACGGGCCAGCGGCCCGCGCGCACCAGCCGGACCGCGACCGACCCGACCAGCCGGTGCCCGGCCTGCGTGGACGCCCCGACGACGACGGCGTCCGCGCGGGACTCGTCCGCGACGCGCGCCAGGACCGCGTACGGGTCGCCCTGCGCGGTGACGATCTCGTGGTCGACGGTGGCCTGCGCGCGCCCGATCTCCCGCCGGAGCTGCCCGACGATCTCCTCGGCGGCGTCCCGCATGACCGCCGCGCCGCCCGGGGCGAGCATGGACAGCGCGGCGATCGGCGTCGCGTGCACGAAGATCAGCCGCGCGCCGCCCCGCCGGGCGAGCCCCCACGCGTACGCGGCGGCCCGCAGGGACGTGTCCGACCCGTCCACGCCGGTCACGATCACCCGGGGCCCGTCGGCGCCGTATTCGAACGGCGCCGCGTCGGGGGCCTCGCCGGGCCGTCCTTCGGCGGTCACCCGAGCAAGGGTATCGGCCGCGCCGCGACGGCCGGGAGGGAGGCGGCGAGCGTCTCGGATCCGTCAAGGGACGTCCCAATCTCCTTTGCGGTGACGCCATGGGCGCGTCCACGGGTGTGTCGTCCCGGTATTCGCTCGGTTGCCGAACGTAGTGTGACGAATCGTTGTCGAGCCGCGCCCGTCACGGCGCGGGACGTCGGGGGGCAGTGCATGACGGCGGACAGGGGCGAGAACCGGTACGGACGCGGGCCGGGGGGTGCCCCCCAGGCCGAGATCATCGGGGTCGCCCCGTCCGGGGGCCCGGCGCCGCGCCTGGCGGTGGCGGTCGCGCGGGCGGGCGGGCTCGGGGTCCTCGACCTCGGCACCGACCGCGCGTCCGGCCTGGCCGCGCTGGACGAGGTGGTCCGCTGGTGGACGGGGCCGTTCGGGACCCGGGTCCCGGCGGGCTGCCGGGTCCGCCCCGACGAGCTGCCGGACGCGGTGAGCACCGTCCTCGTGGACGCTCCGCTGCTCGGCGCCGCGGACGGCCCGGACGTCGCGGCGTTCGCGCGCGGGCGGCGGCTGCTGGTCGAGGTCGTCGACCCGGCCGAGGCCGCGGCGGCGCTGGACGCGGCCCGGGAGGTCGACGGGACGCGCGGCGTCGGGCTGGTCGCGCGGGGCCGCGAGGCGGGCGGCCGCGCGGGCGACGTGACGACGTTCGTCCTGCTGCAGCACCTGCTGGCCCTGGACGTCCCCGCGTACGCGGCGGGCGGGATCGGGCCACGGACCGCGGCCGCCGCGGTGGCGGGGGGCGCCGCGGGCGTCGTCCTGGACGTCCAGCTCGCCGGGGTCGCGGAGACGGACGGCGCCGTCGCGGACGGGCCGGCCGTCCCGGACGGGACGCTCGCGGCGCGGTACAAGACCGCGGGCGGCGTGGTGCAGGCCGTGCGGCGGGGGATCGCCGAGCATGTCCGCGCGGCCGTCCGGTCCGCGCCGCTCGCCCCGCACGACGGGCCGCACGGCCGCGAGTACCCGGTCGTGCAGGGGCCGATGACGCAGGTCAGCGACACGTCCGCGTTCGCCGCGGCGATCGCGCAGGACGGCGGGCTGCCGTTCCTGGCGCTCGGCGCGATGGACGGCGACGCCGTCGCGGAGCTGCTGCGCGACACCGCCGACCGGCTCGACGGGCGCCCGTGGGGCGTGGGGATGGTCGGGTTCGTCCCGCCGGAGCTGCGGGCCGCGCAGCTCGCCGCCGTCCGCGCCGCCGCGCCCCCGTACGCGATCATCGCCGGGGGCCTGCCCGTGCAGGCCGAGCCCCTCGAAGAGACCGGAACCCGGACGTACCTGCACGTCCCGGCGCCCGAGCAGCTCGACCGTTTCCTCGCCGAGGGCGCCCGCCGGTTCGTGTTCGAGGGCAGGGAGTGCGGCGGCCACGTCGGCCCGCTGCCGAGCTTCCCGCTGTGGGAGGCGCAGCTCGACCGGCTCGACGCCTTCTGCGACGCGCACCCCGACGAGGCCCCGCGGCTCTCGGTCATGTTCGCGGGCGGGATCCACGACGAGCGCTCCGCCGCGATGGTCGCGGCGCTCGCCGGGCCGCTCGCCGAGCGCGGCGCGGACGTCCGCGTGCTGATGGGCACCGCGTACCTGTTCACGTCCGAGGCGGTCGCGGCGGGCGCCGTCCGTCCGGGCTACCAGGAGACGGCGATCGACTGCACCGCGACCGCGCTGCTCGAGACGTCGCCCGGGCACGCGACCCGCTGCGCGGTCACGCCGTACGTGCGGACGTTCGAGGAGACCCGCACCGAGCTGCTCGGCACGGGGATGTCGCGGCACGAGACGTTCCGGCGGCTGGAGAAGCTGAACCTGGGGCGGCTGCGGATCGCCGGGAAGGGGCTGCGCCGGGGCGCGCCCGTCGACACCGACGAGCAGCGCGCCGAGGGCCTCTACATGCTCGGGCAGGTCGCGACGCTGCGGTCGGCGAAGACCGGCGTCGCCGTCCTGCACGAGCAGGTGACGTCCGGCGCCACCGCGCTGCTGGCCGCCCGCGCCGCCGAGCTCGGACTGGACGGCGGCGCCGCGGCCCGTCCCGCCGACATCGCGATCATCGGGATGGACTGCGTCGTCCCGGGCGCCCGCGACGCCGACCGGTACTGGGCGAACGTCCTGCGCGGCACCTGCGCCGTCACCGAGGTCCCCCACTGGGACCCGGACGTCTACCACGGCGCCGCCGAGGACGGGAAGACGCCGTCGAAATGGGGCGGGTTCCTGCCGAAGGTCCCGTTCGACGCGGACGCGCACGGCGTCCCCGCGGACGCGCTCGGCGGCATCGACCCCGCGCACCTGCTGGCCCTGGAGGTCGCGTCCCGGGCACTGGACGACGCCGGGTACGGCGACCGGACCTTCGACCGCGCCCGCACCTCGGTGATCTTCGGCGCGGAGGACGGCGGCGCGCTCGCCGCGGCCCACGCGTTCCGCGCCGAGCTTCCCGCCTGGTTCGGCGAGGTCCCGGCCGAGATCGCCGAACGGCTCCCCGGCCCGGTCGCCGGGTCGATCGTCGGCGTCCGGCCCGGCGACATCGCCGCCCGGTTCGGACTCGGCGGCGCCGCCCACACCGTCGCGGCCGGCGGCGCGTCCTCGCTCGCCGCCCTCGACGCCGCGTGCAAGGAACTCGCCTCCGGCGGCAGCGACATGGTCCTGTGCGGCGCCGCCGACCTGCGCACCGCGATCCACGACTACCTGCGCGTCGCGGCCGCCGGGACGCTGTCGCCGTCCGGCCGCTGCGCCCCCTTCGACGCGGACGCCGACGGGACCGTGCCCGGCGAGGGCGTCGCGTGCGTCGTCCTCAAGCGGCTCGCCGACGCCGAACGCGACGGCGACCGGATCTACGCGGTCGTCAAGGGCGTCGCCGCGGCCGACGGGCGGACGCGGGCGGCGCTGCGGGCGCACGAGCGCGCGGGCGTCGCGCCCGAGCGGACCGGGCTCGTCGAGACGTCCGGCGCCGCGACCGAGGCCGCCGACCGCGCCGAGCTCGGCGCGCTCGCCTCCGCGTTCGCGAAGGCCGCGCCCGGCTCCGTCGCCCTCGGCTCGGTGACGTCCCAGATCGGGCACACCGGAAGCGCCGCCGGGCTCGCCGGGCTGATCAAGACCGCGCGGGCGCTGCACGCCGGGGTCCTGCCCGGCGCCCCGCACCTCGCCCGCCCGAACGACGCCTGGGACGCCGGCGGGCCCCTCGCGTTCGGGACGTCCCCGCGCCCGTGGGCCGTCCCGCCCGGCGACCGGCACGCGGGCGTGGCGGGATCCGGCCACGGCACCCGCTACCACGCCGTCCTGTCCGGGTACGACGGCGCGCCCGAACCGGTCTCCGGCCTCGTCGAATGGCCCGCCGAGCTGTTCGTGGTCCGCGCGGGCACGGACGTCGAACGGCTGCGGGCCCTCGCGGCGTCCGGGCACCGGCTGCGCGACCTCGCCCGCACCGTCGCGTCCGACGAGGGCCCGGTGGTGACCGCGTTCGCCGCCACCTCCCCCGAGGACCTGCGCGAACGGCTCGCCGCCGGCGGCGGGCCGATCGACCGCGACCCCGGCCAGGTGGCGTTCCTGTTCCCCGGCCTCCTCGGGCCGCGGCCGGGCGCGCAGGCCGATCTGTTCATCGCGTTCCCCCGCCTGCAGCGGCTCCTGCGCCTCGGCCGGGACTACGTCCCCGCGATGTTCCCGCCCGCCTCGTTCACCCCGGAGGAGGCCCGCCGCCGCCGCGCGGCGCTCGCCGACCCCCGCGTCGCCCAGCCCGCCCTCGGGCTCACGGGCCTCGCCGTCCACCGGCTGCTCACCGCCGTGGGCGTCCACCCGGACCTCGCCGCCGGGCACGGGCACGGCGAGATGGTCGCGCTGTGCGCCGCCGGGGTCTTCGACGACGCCGACCTGATCGAGCTGAGCGCCGCGCGCGCCACCGCGATCCTGGCGGCCGCCGGGGACGACCCGGGCGCCATGGCCGTCGTCACCGGCGGGCTCCACGAGGTGCGCGACGCCCTGTCCGACGTATCCGATATCTCGGTCGCCGCGCAGAACGCGCCCCGCGAGATCGTGATCGCCGGCACCTCCCCGGGCGTCGACCGCGCCCTCGCCGTCCTGCGCGACCGCGGCCTGCCCGCCGAGCGCCTCCCCGTCGGCTGCGCCCTGCACAGCCCGCTCGTCGCCGCCGCGTCCGGGGGCCTGCGCACCCTGCTCGCCGGCCGCGACCTGCGATCCCCGGCGTTCCCCGTGTGGTCCGGCGCGACCGCCGCGCCCTACGACGCCGAACCCGCCGACCTCGCCGCGACCCTCGCGGGCCAGCTCGCCGCGCCCGTCCGGTTCGCCGAACAGATCGAGGCGATGTACGCCGCGGGCGCCCGCACGTTCGTCGAGGCCGGGCCCGGCGGCGTCCTCACCCGGCTCGTGGACGCCGTCCTCGGCGACCGGCCGCACACCACCGCGGGCTGCGACGGCCTGCACGGCCTCCTCGACGCCCTCGCGCGCCTCGCCGCCGCGGGCGTCCCCGTCGACCCGCTGCCGCTGTTCGCCGGCCGCGACGCCCGGCCCGTCGACGCGCCCGCGCCCGCACCCGCCTGGTTCGTCGACGGCCGCACCGTCACGACCGCCGACGGCGCCGCCCCGCCCGGCGCGCCGCGGCCCGCCACCCGCCTCGAGGGAATCGGCGGCCGCCGCCGCTCCGACGCCGCCGTCCTGGAGTACCTGCGCGCCGGCCGCGAACTGATCGCCGCCCAGCGCGAGGTGATCCTCCGGCACCTCGCGGGCGCCGACACGCCCGTCCCGGCGCCGCGCCCCGTCCTGCCGGGCGAGACCCTGCCGGACGTCCCGCTCGACGCCCGCACGGCCGTGCGCGCCGCCGTCGCCGCCCGCACCGGCCGTCCCGAAGCCGAACTCACCGACGACCTCGACCTCGAGGCCGACCTGGCGATCGACCCCGGCGAACTCACCGCCCTCCTGCACGACCTCGCCGCCCGCGCGGGCGTCGTCCCCCGCACCGGCGAACCGTCCGGGGTGGCGACCATCGGCGACGCCGTCGACTGGCTCGAGAGCCTGCTCCCGCCCGCACCGTCCGCGCACGTGGGGACGTCCGCCCTGTCCGGCGGCCCGACACCCCCGTCCCCGCGCCCGCCCGCCGAACCCGAGGACGCCGGGACCCGCGCGCCGGCGAGCCCGGGCGGCTCGCGCGAGGCCGATGCCGCCACGGACGGCGACGACGACCGCCACCCGGCGCCCGCGCCGTCCTCCGGGCGTGGCGTGCAGACGGCGACCGCGGAGGCCGACCACCCGTCGCAGGCGACGCGGTCGGGAGAGGCCGGCCGTGGCGGCGACGGGCTTACGCCCGCGGCGCCGGACCCGGCCGGTAAGGCGCCCGCCGACGATTCCACGCCGGAAACCGTCACCGTCGGCGCCCCGTCGCCCGAGGACGGCCGAGGCCACGCGGCGAGCACCTCGCCCCGTCCCGCACCGGAGGAGCCCGGCGAACACTGCGAGACGTCCGCGCCGGGCGCGGCCGTCGAGGACGCAGAGCCCGCGTCGTCCTCCGGACGGGTGGCCGCGCCTCACGCCGGGGAGGGACCGGCGCCCGCAGAGGGTGCGCCCGGCCGCCCCGAGACGGCCTCGCCCGATGAGGCCCACCCGCCGGCGATGACGCACCCCGGCGGCGCCGACGAGACGCCGTCCGGTGAGGACGTGGAGTCCGTGCGGGTGATCCCGCCGGGTCGGCGGCCGCAGGCGGAGAACGGTTCCTCGCCCAAGACGGGACGGCGGCGGCTGCACGCGCGTCGGCCCGGCCGGCCCCCGGCGGAGGAAGGCGCGGACGCACCCGCGGACCCGGCCACCGAAGTCGAGGAGTCCGTGCGGGTCATCCCGCCGGGCGAGCGGCCCCGCACGAAGGGCGCCGCCTCGGGGAACGTCGACGACCTGGTGCGCGAGTCGGTGCGGGTGATCCCGCCGGGCGAGCGGCCCGGTCGAGACGCCGCGCCCGTCCGCACCGAGCAGAGGCCCGTCCGGGATCGTCCCTCGGACGACCGGCCGCGCGGCGACGGTTTCGTGGGCGAGTCGGTGCGGGTCATTCCCCCCGGGGAGCGGCCGCGTGACCAGGGGAACGGCCAGCCCGGGACGCCCCGCAAGCGCGCGGCGGACGGCCCGCCGGACGTGGTCGTCGCGGGCGCCGCCTTCCGCGGCCAGGACGGACGCGCCGGTGAGACGCACGACGCACCGACCGGGCACGGCGAGTCCGTGCGGGTGATCCACCCGCGCTCCGACGCGAAGCACGCGACGCCCGCGAGCGGCGCCACGAACCCGACCGGCGCGCCGAACGCAACGAACGGGACGACCGGGACGGGAGCGGCCGATGCCGCGAGCCCGGGCGGGACGTCGAATGCGTCGGTGACCGGGACAGCGGACGTCGCCCAGCGGCCGGGGGAAGCCGAGCCGATGAGCGGGACGGGTGCGGTTGATGCCGTGAGCCCGGGCGGGATGTCGGCTGCGTCCGGCGTGCAGAACGCGACGAGCCCGGAGAACGCGGGTGGTTCCAGGCCCACGGCCGGCGGGGCGGCGGACGTGGCCCGGCGGCCGAGGGAGGCCGACGCGACGAGCGGGACGGGTACGGTCGATGCCGCGAGCCCGGGCGGGATGTCGGCTGCGTCCGGCGCGCGGAACGCGATGACCTCGGCAAGCGCAGGCGGCTCCGGGCCCGTGACCAGCGGGGCGGACGTGGCGCGGCGGCCGGGCGAGGGGGATGCGACGAGCGCGCCCCACGCGAAGGGCACGACGCACGCGCCCAAGTCGATGCACGGGCCCGAGTCGGGGTCCGTCACCGGTGCGGCCCACGCGCCCAGCGCGGCGTCCACGTCCGGTGCAGCGCACGCTACCGGTGCGGAGCGCGCGATCGGTGCCGCGGACGTTGCCGGGGTGGCGGGAGCGGCGGATGCGATCGGGCTCCACGCCAGTGGCGGAATCCACGAGTCCGAGTCGACGCACGCTCCTAGCGCGGCGTCCGCTTCCGGCGCGGCGGGCGCGACCGATGCGGCGCCCGAAGCCGGCGCGAGGTCCGCTGGTGGTGCGGCGTCCACCTCGGGCCGGGCGGACGTGACGGGCGGGGTGCCCGTCACGGACGCGTCCACTCGCGGTGCCGGGCTCGAAACGGGTGCGGCGTCCACGACGGACGGGGGCCCCGCGGCGGGCGAGGCGTTCACCACGGAGGCGGCGCCCACTACGGGGGCGCGGCTCGAGAACGGTGCGGTGCCCGCGACCGGCTCGGCGCTCGCCGCCGGTGCGGCGTCCACGGTCGGTGGGGTGGCCGCCGAGGCGGGGATCGGACGGTTCGTCGTGCGCGACACGGTGCTCGATCCGCTGCCGCTTCCGTCGGATTCGGGGACGGCGTTCACCGGACGCCGGTTCATCGTCGTCGACGACGGGTGCGGGGTCGCGGTGGAGCTGGCGGACGCACTGGAGCGGTTCGGCGCGCGGGTGCGGACGCCGCTCGAGGTGGACGGGGCGTGCGACGGGCTCGTGCATCTCGGGGCGCTGCGGCCCGCGGGGGCGGCGGTGCTGCCGGAGGCGTACGGGGAGATCCGGCGGGCGCTGCTGGGCGGCCTGCGGTGGTTCGTCGCGGTCGGCGGTGCGGGCGGGACGTCCGAGCGGCGGTTCGGCGGCGGGGCCGGGGAGCCGGGGCCGGGCGCGGGGCTGCGGGGGCTGGCGCGGACGGTCGCGCGGGAGTTCCCGGAGACGATGGTGCGGGCGGTGGACGTCGACACCGGCGAGACGCCGCGCATGATCGCGTTGCGGATCATGGCGGAGCTGCTGGCGGCGGACGCGCCGGTGACCGTCGGGTACGAGGGGGAGCGGCGGCGGACGCCGGCGCTGGTCCCGGTGGAACTGGCGGGGGACGCGCGCGTCCCGGTCGGGCCGGACGGCGTGGTGCTGCTCACGGGCGGGGCGCGGGGCGTGCCGGCGCGGGTGGCGCGGGAACTGGCGCGGACGGCCGGGTGCCATCTGGAGGTCGTGGGGCGCACGCCGGAGCCGGTGGGGCGCACGGTGTTCTCGGAGGCGCTGGACGAGGCGGCGCTGCGGCGCGCGCTGGTCGCGGAGGGGACCCGGGGCCCGGAGGAGATCGAGGAGACGATCCGGCGGATCCTCGCCGAACGGGAGGTGCAGGAGAACCTGGACGCGTTGCGGGTGCGGGCCGCGTCGGTCCGCTACCACGCGGGGGACGTCCGGGACGCGCGGTTCATCCGGAACGTCGTCGAGGACGTGTACGTGCGCCACGGCCGCCTGGACGGTGTCGTGCACGGCGCGGGGGTCGCGGAGGGGCGGCTCGTGCGGGACAAGTCGCCCGAGTCGTTCGAGCGGGCGTACCGGACGAAGGTCGACGGCGCGGCGGCGCTCGCGGCGGCGGTCCGTCCGGACGTCGGGTTCTTCGTGGTGCTCGGCGCCGCCTCGGGCCGGGTGCCCGCGGACCGCGCGGCCGCCGACGACGCCTGCGAGGCGCTGGCGCGGGGATGGCGGACGCGGCTGGACGGCCGGGTGCTCGTCGCCGACCTGGCGCCGCCGCTGGACGGTGAGCCCGCGGTGGCGGCGCTGTTCCGCGAGATCGCGCACGGGGACGAGACGCGCGTGGTGTTCTCGGGGCCGGTCCGGTGACGGAGGAGCCGATCGCGATCGTCGGCGCCGGGGCGGTCTTCCCCGGCGCCGGGTCGGCGGCGGAGCTGTGGCGGAACGTGCTCGCCGGGTTCGACGCGATCACGGACGTGCCGCCCGGCCGGTGGGATCCCGCGCTGTTCTACGACCCGGGCGCGTACGGCCGTCCGGAGGGCGACCTGTTCTACTGCCGCCGGGGCGGGTTCGTGGACGACGTCGCGACGTTCGACCCGGAGCGGTTCGGGATCGAGCCCGCGGCGGTGGCGGCCATGGAACCCGACCGGCTGCTGGCGCTGCGCACGGCGGCGGAGGCGATCGCGGACGCGGGCGGCGACGACCGCCTCCCGGACCGGGAGCGGATCGGCGTCGTCCTCGGCCGGGGCGGGCACCTCACGCCCGGCGCGGCGCGCGCCGACCAGCGGATCATGACGGCGCACCAGCTCACCGGGGTGCTGGCGGAGCTGGTGCCGGAGCTCGGCGCGGAGCGGCTGGCGGAGATCCGGCGGGCGTTCCGCGCGCGGCTGGGGCCGGACGGCCCGGACGTGCCCGCGGGGTCGGCGGCCGCGCGCGTCGCCGAGCGGTTCGACCTGCGCGGTCCGGCGTACACGGTGGACGCGGCGTGCGCGTCGGCGCTGGTGGCGGTGGAGCACGCGGTGCGGGCGCTGCGGCGCGGCGAGGCGGACGCGATGCTGGCGGGCGCGGCCCACGTGGGGCATCACCCGACGGTGTGGAGCGCGTTCAGCCGGCTGCGCGCGCTGAGCCCGAGCGAGACGATCCGCCCGTTCGACCGGGCGGCGGACGGGACGCTGCTGGCCGAGGGCGCCGGGGTGGTGCTGCTGAAGCGGCTGGCGGACGCCGAACGCGACGGCGACCGGGTGCACGCGGTGATCGTCGGGGCGGGGTCGGCGAGCGACGGGCGCGCGGCGGGCATCCTGAGCCCGCTGGTGGACGGGCAGGTGCGGGCGGTCGAGCGGGCCTGGCGGGACGCGGGCCTCGACCCGCTGGCGCCCGGCGCGGTGGGGCTCGTGGAGGCGCACGGCACGGGGACGCCCGCCGGGGACGAGGCGGAGCTCGCGACGCTGCGCCGGGTGTTCGGGACGGACGGGCCGCCGATCGGGCTCGGCACGGTCAAGTCGATGATCGGGCACGCGATGCCCGCCGCGGGGATCGCGGGGCTGATCAAGGCGGCGTTCGCGCTGCGCGACGGCGTCCTGCCGCCGACCCTGCACGTGGCCGACCCGCATCCGGCGCTCGACGGCGGCCGGCTGCGGCCGCTGCGGGAGACGGCCGAGTGGGAGGGGGCGCCGCGCCGCGCCGTCGTGAACGCGTTCGGGTTCGGCGGCGCGAACGCGCACGTGATCCTGCAGGAGGCGCCGCCCGGGCGGGCGGCGCGGGTGCGGCGCACGCGGCGGCGGATCGAGCCGCCGGGCGCCGAGGAGGCCGTCCTGCGGCTCGCGGCCCGTACGGCCGACGAGCTCGCGGCGGCGCTCGACGCCCCCGACGGCGAACTGCTCGCGCGGGCGGCGGGCGACGTCCCCGATCTGCCGTGCCGGGTGGCGATCGTCGCGCCGACGTCCCGCCGCCTCGATCTGGCGCGGGCCGTCGTGCAGCGGGGGACGCCGTGGCGGGGCCGCAGCGACGTGTGGTTCTCGCCGCGGCCGCTGCTCGCCGACGGCGGCCGCGTCGCCTTCCTGTTCCCGGGGTTCGAGCCCGCCTTCGTCCCGCGGGTCGCCGACGTCGCCGCGCGCTTCGGGCTTCCCGAGCCGGTGCTGACCGGCCGCGCCGACCCGCCCGGGCGCGCGGCGGACGTCCTGGCCGTCGGGGCGCTGCTGGCGTCCGCGCTCGCCGAGCTGGGCGTGGAGCCGGACGTGACGGCCGGGCACGGCCCGGGGGAGTGGGCGGCGATGGCCGCCGCGGGCATGTGGGACGGGGAGGGTGCCGCGGACCTGCTGGCCGCGCTCGAACCGGACGACCCGGACATCGTGTACGGCGCGCTCGGGTGCGGGGCCGCCCGCGCGGAGGAGGCCGTCGGGAGCCGCCCCGGCGTGTTCGTCAGCCACGACAACGGCCCGCACCAGTCGGTGATCTGCGGGCCCGCGCGGGACGTGCGGGACGTGCTGGAGCGGCTCGGCGCCGAGGGCGTCCTCGGCCGGGAGCTGCCCCTGGGGCTCGGCCTGCACACCCCGCACGCCGAGGCGCGCGAGAAGGCGCTGCGGCACGCGTTCGACGCGCTGGACGTCCGCGAACCGCGCGTGCCGGTGTGGTCGGCGACGACCGTCGCGCCCTTCCCCGGAGCGCCCGGCGCGGCCCGCGACCTGGCCGTCCGGCACCTGCTGGAGCCAGTCCGGTTCAGCGAGCTGATCGAGGAACTGTACGGTTCGGCGCACGTGCGGGCGTTCGTCCAGGTCGGGCCGGGCGGGCTCACCGGCCTGGTCGGCGACCGGCTCGGCGACCGCGAGCACCTCGCGCTGGCCGTGAACGTCCCCGAACGCGACGGGACGGCCCAGTTGCGGCGCGTCGTGGCCGCGCTGTGGGCCGAGGGGTACGGGGCGTCCCCGGCGGCGCCGCCCCGGTCCGGGATGCGGCTGGAGCTCGGCACGCCGATCGTCCGGCTGGCCGGGGCCGTGCCGCCCGTCCGCCTCGCCCCGTCGATCCCGCCGCTGCCGGACGACGACCCGATCATGGCCGAGCTGGAGGCGCTCCTCAACGACGCGGCGGCCGGCGCCCAGTCGGTGGCGGACGCCCTGGGCGCCGGGCCGCCCGCGCCGCCCGACCAGGACGCGGCGGGCGACCCCGCGGACGGCCGCGTGTCCCTCGAGCGGCCCGCGGACGTCCCGGGCGGCACCGCGGCCCGCGAGGGCGCCGGCGGGCGCGGGACGAGCGCCGCGGAGCCGGCCGACCTCGTCGTCTCGCGGGTGTTCTCCCTCGACGCGATGCCGTTCCTGCAGGACCACTGCGTCGTCCCGCAGGCCCCCGGGTGGCCCGACATGTCGGACCGGTTCCCGGTCGTCCCGCTCGGCACCCTGCTGGAGGTCATGGCGGACGCCGCCCGCGCCCTGCTGCCCGGCCTCACGGTCATCGGCCTGGAGGACGTCCGCGCGGTGCGCTGGCTGGTGGCCGCGCCGCCCACGACCGCCGAGGTCCGCGCGTCCCGGCGGGCGGACGCCCCGCGCGGCGTCCGCCGCGTCCGCATCGTCATCGCCGGGCACGCCGAGGGCACCGTCCTGCTCGCCGCCCGCCACCCCGGCCCGCCGCGCCCGGACGGCACGGCGCTGACCGTGGAGAACCCGCCCATCGTGACCGCCGCGCGGCTGTACGAGGAGCGCTGGATGTTCCACGGCCCGCGGTTCCGGGGCATCGCGGAGATCACCGCGCTGGCCGAGGACGGCGCGCGCGGCGTCCTGACGTCCCTGCCCGCCCCCGGCGCGCTCGTGGAGTCCGCCGGGCAGCTGTGCGCCCACTGGATGCAGGTCTACGGCGACACGGACCAGACGGTCTTCCCCATCGGCATCGACAGGATCTCGTTCTTCGGGCCTTTGCCTCCCGCAGGGGAATCGCTGGAGACGACCGTGTGGAACACGTCCCTCACCGACTCGACCATGTGCTGCGACGCCGAACTCGTCCGCGCCGACGGTACGGTGTGGGCACGCATCGACGGCTGGACCACCCGCCGCTTCTACACCGACGAGGCCCTCTGGCGGATGAAGTTCACGCCCGAGGTGTCGGGCACGGGCGAACCGCAGCCGGGCGGCTGGTGCCTCGCGCGCCGCCGCTGGAGCGGCACCGCGTCCCGCGACCTGCTCATGCGCCGGTACCTGTGCGCCGCCGAACGCGCCGAGTACGAGCGGCTCCCGGCGGCCCGGCGGGGCCCGTGGCTGCTCGGCCGGATCGCCGCCAAGGACGCCGTCCGCGACCGCCTCTGGCGGGACGGGCACGGCCCGCTGTTCCCCGCCGAGCTGACGGTCGGGCCCGGCGACGCCGTCACGGGCCCGTTCGACGAGCCGCTGACCGTCCGCATCGCGTCCGACGACGAGCTGGGCGTGGCGCTCGTCCGGCCGGGCGGAGCGCCGGCGGGCATCGGGCTCGCCGTGCACGACGGGGACGGCCGGGTCCGCGCGGCGAAGCGGGCCGTGCTGGCGTCGCTGCCCGCCGCCGACCGGTCCGCCCTGGTCGTCGCCGCCTCCGATCCCCACCGGATGCTGCTCGCCGGCGACGGGACGCTCACCGCGGTCGAGACCCGCGAGATCGACGGACACGTCGTCGCCTGGACGGTCGACGACGCCCCCGACACGGAGGAATGCACCACATGACGAACGAGAACCCGGCGGGACCGGGACCCCGGACCGACGGCGGGCACGAGATCGACGACGGGCACGAGATCGATGATGGGCACGAGATCGACGACGGGCACGAGATCGAGGTCGACGCGGCGGAGGTCGACGAGGTCGTCCGCGTGCTGACCGACGACCTCGCCGCCGTGCTCGGCGAGGAGCCGCCGGACGCGCCCATCGGCCCCGGCAGCACCTTCTTCGAGGACATCGGCCTGGAGAGCATCGAGTTCGCCGCGCTCGCCGGCCGGATCCGCGCCCGCCACGGCGACCGGGTCGACCTCACCGAGATCGCCGCCGAACTTGACGTCGACGCGTTCGCGGACCTCACCGTCGCCGACCTCGCCCGGCACATCGCCGTGGCGCGGCACGCCCCGGCCGAGGAGGAGCCCGATGGCTGAGCCGTCCCCGGCCGGCCCGCGGGAGGCCCGTCCGAACGCGGCCCGCCCGCACGCGGCCCGCCCGCACGCCCCGGCCCCGCCGCGCGCGGGGACCCCCGAACCGCAGGAGGTCACGATGACCCGGCCGAACCGCACACCCCGGAAGGGAGGCGCCCGATGAGCGCCCGCCGCGCCCGCCGCATGCAGGTCCCGTCCCTTCTCGGGGAGCAGGGCATCCGCGCCGAGACGCCCAAGCGCCGGTTCCTGTTCGCGGTGCCGCCGGTCGCCCGGCACGTCGCCCCCACCGCCGCGCTCGCCGCCGAACTCGCCGGCCGCGGCCACAAGGTCGCCTGGACGGGCGACCGCACCGTCCTCGAACCGCTGCTGCGGCCCGGCTCCCGCATCTACTCCGCGTCCGACGACGCGTTCACCGCGCACCTGCGCGAGACCCGCGAGGGACGGGCGCGGCTGCGCGGCCCCGCCGCGCTCCGCTCCCACTGGGAGGACGTCGTCGTCCCGCTCGGCCACGCGATGCTGCCGGGCGTCGACGCCGCGATCGACCGGTTCCGCCCGGACGCGCTGGTCTGCGACCAGCAGGTCCTCGCCGGGCCCGTCGCGGCGCGGCTGCGCGGGCTCCCGTGGGCGACGGCGGCGACGACGCCCGCCGAGTTCGCCCGCCCGCTCGCCGCGACACCGCTGCTGGAGGGGTGGGTCCGCGACCAGATCGCCGACTTCCAGCTCGACCACGGCATCGAGGACCTGCTCGACCTGCGGTTCTCCGACCATCTCGTGCTGGTGTTCTCGACCGGCGCGCTCATCGGGGACGTCTCGTTCTTCCCCGACCACTTCGCGTTCGTCGGCCCCGCGCCGGGGCGGGCCGTCGGCGGCGCGTTCCCGTGGGAGCGGCTCGACGGGCGTCCCGGCGTCCTGATCACGCTGGGGGCGCCCGGCGGACCGGCGGAAACGCGGTTCCTGCGCGCCGCCGCCGAGGCCGTCCGGGACCTGGACGTCCAGGCCGTGCTCGTCGCGCCGCCCGGGACGGTCGCCGACCCGCCGCCGAACGTGCTGGTCCGCGAGCACGTCCCGCGGATCAAGCTGCTCGAGCGGATGTCGGCGGTCGTCTGCGGCGGCGCCTTCGACACCGTGGGGGAGACGCTCGCGCGGGGGCTGCCGATGGTGCTCGCCCCGGCCCGGGACGACGAACCGGTGGTCGCCGGGCAGGTCGAGCGGGCCGGCGCCGGGATCCCCGTCCGGTTCGCCCGCGTCACGCCCGGCGAGCTGCGCACCGCGCTCGGCGAGGTCCTCACCGACCCCGCGTACCGGGACGCGGCCGGGCGCGTCCGCGACTCGTTCGCCGCCGCCGGGGGAATGGCGGAGGCCGCCGACCGCCTGGAGAAGCTCGCCTGACCCGGGCCGCCCCCCTGCGGAGCGGGTCAGCCCGGGACGGGGCCCCCGCCGGCCGCGGCGGGGCCCGTCCGGCTCCGCAGGGCGGACTCGACCAGCCCGACCGCGCGCTGCAGCGCGACCAGGCGGGCGCCCTCGCGCCGGTACGCCTCCAGGACGGCCTCGATGCCGTGCGGCGGGACGACCGCGCCGAGGTCGACCCGCGCCGTCCGGAACCCCTCCCGGGCCGCCTCGACGGACGCGTCGACGTGATGCCGCGCCATCCGGGCCAGGACCGGCGGGTAGCGGCGCAGCACGCCGTACCGGCGGTACTCGGGCGGGACGAGATCGAGCAGCCAGGCCATCGCGGTGTCCTCGAAGCGCTCGGTGCCCGGCGGGTGCACCTGCGCGGGCCAGCCCGGCGGAACGGAGGTGCTCACCCGTCCAGGATACTCCCGCGTCGAAAGCGTGTTCGAACTACTCCGGCGGCTCGGCGGAACCGGGCTCGGCGGGACCGGTGCGGCGGATGCGGATCTTGCCCGAGTCCAGGTCGTCGCGCCCGGAACCCGCCTGCTCGTGGTCGTCCTCCCGGAGCAGGCGCTGCCGCTCCTGCTCCTCCTGCTTGACCTTCCGGGAGCCCTCGAACATGGCGCCGAGCTCGTCGAACATGGCGCCCCCGAACCCGGCGCCGGTCTCGCCGTCACCGCGGATGGCGCCCATCAGGGACGTCTTGCCGGTCCCCTCGTGGGGCCAGTCGACGACCTCGGGCTCGGCGGGCTCGGGCCGGTTGCCCATCGGGCGGCCCTTGACGCGCTTACGGCGGCGAAAGGGTGACTTCACACACTCTCCAACGCGATGAGTGGCCAGATAAATCCCGGCGACGGCTCAGGCCGTGAACCTCCACCGGGTGGGAGAACCGGTGAAATCTCCCTGCCGCAGCCCGAACGCCCGCTGTGGCCGGACCGCGACGGTCGCGTTCACCTCCGGGTCCAGGAAGTCCACACGATAGCGGGTGGCGTACTTGGAATTGACCAGGTCGATGAACCGCTGGAGCGCCCGCGGCTCGGTGACGACCTCCGCCCGCCCCTCGATCACGACCGGGTTCTCGGCCGCCTCGGTGGTCACCACCACGTCCGGGTTGGCCCGCAGGTTCACCATCTTCCGGGACGGGACGGCGCTGCTGAACATCAGCGCCTCCCCGGACCACGCGCCCCACACCGGCATCGCGTGCGGCCGCCCGTCCGGGCGCACCGTGCACAGCCAGAAGTTGCGCGCCGCCCGCATCCGCTCCACGGCCCAGGACCACGGGAGCAGGCCGCTCCCCTCGTTCGGCCCCTGGATGCCGTAACCCGGCATGTACGGGCGTTCTGCCGTGGGTTCCGGTTCCGACTGGGCGTCGGAAGCCGACATGACGATCTCCCTCCGGTCGGGCACTCCGCAAGTATCGTTTCAGACGCGACCGTCCCCTGGCGATGTCCGGTGACCACGGCGGGGCGTCCGGGCGCGGTAGCCTGCGGAACGTGCGTCTTTCCCATGTCATCGCGGCCGTCGAGGAGCTCTACCCGCCGGCGTGGGCGGAGTCCTGGGACGCCGTCGGACTCGTCTGCGGCGACCCCGACCAGGACGTCGAACGGGTCCTGTTCGCCGTCGACCCCGTCGCCGCCGTCGCCGACGAGGCCCTCGGCTGGTCCGCCGACCTGGTGATCACGCACCATCCGCTGCTGCTGCGCGGCGTCCACTCGGTCGCGGCGACCACCCCCAAGGGCCGGACGATCCACCGGATGATCCGGAACGGGACGGCGCTGTACACCGCGCACACCAACGCCGACGTGGCCGACCCGGGCGTGTCGGACGCCCTCGCCCGCGCCGTCGGGCTCACCGGCGAGCTGCGTCCGATGGTCCCCGCCGCCGACGATCCCCGCCGCGGGCTCGGCCGCATCGGGGACCTCGCCGAGCCGGTCACGCTCCGCGCGTTCACCGCCCGCGCCGCCGCGGGACTGCCGTCCACCGCCTGGGGCGTGCGCGCCGCCGGCGACCCCGACCGCCCCGTCCGGACGGTCGCGGTGTGCGGCGGCGCCGGGGACTCGCTGCTCGACACCGCGCGCGCCGCGGGCGTCGACGTCTACCTGACCGCCGACCTGCGGCACCATCCCGCGTCGGAGTTCGCCGAGCACGGCGGCCCGGCCCTGATCGACGCCGCGCACTGGGCGACCGAGTGGCCGTGGCTGGCCGACGCGGAGCGGCGCCTGACCGAGGCCGCCGGGGGCACGTTGCAGACCCGGGTGTCCACGCTCGTCACCGACGCGTGGCGCCTCCACGACGAAGGAGCACAGTGAAAGCCGCACCGCAAGCCCAGCTTCGCCTCATCGACCTGCAGGACCTCGACAGCTCGCTGGACCGGCTGGCGCACCGCCGCCGCACCCTGCCCGAGCTCGCCGAGATCGAGCGGGCCGAGGGCCGCCTCGCCGAGCTGCGCGACGCGATCGTGGCGGCCGAGACCGAAGTCGGCGACCTGCAGCGCGAGCAGAAGAAGGCCGAACAGGACGTCGACCAGGTCCGCACCCGCGCCGACCGCGACCAGAAACGCCTCGACTCCGGCCAGGTGACCTCCGCGAAGGACCTCGGCAGCCTGCAGGCCGAGATCGAGTCGCTGCAGCGCCGCCAGTCCGACCTGGAAGAGGTCGTCCTGGAGATCATGGAGCGGGCCGAGGCCGCCGAGGCCCGCGTCACCGAGCTGCGCGCCGAACAGAGCGACGCCCGGCGGGAACTCGAGGAGCTCACCGAGCGCCGCGACGCCGCGCAGCGCGAGATCGACGACGAGTCCGGGACCACGAGCACCGCCCGCACGGCCGTCGCCAAGGACGTCCCCGACGACCTCCTCGCCCTCTACGAGAAGCTGCGCGCCCAGTTCGGCGGCGTCGGCGCGGCCAAGCTGTTCCGCGGCGCCTGCCAGGGCTGCCACCTCGCCCTCAACACCGTGGACCTCAACCGCATCCGCGCCGCCGCCGAGGACGAGGTCGTCCGCTGCGAGGAGTGCCGACGC
The DNA here is from genome assembly GCF_042675525.1 of Actinomadura sediminis. NCBI lineage: Bacteria > Bacillati > Actinomycetota > Actinomycetes > Streptosporangiales > Thermomonosporaceae > Actinomadura > Actinomadura sediminis. The sequence goes on along the minus strand of NZ_JBHTJA010000036.1, from coordinate 25,749 downwards.
ATCCTCGTCCGCACCCCAGAGTCGGGCCTGTGAGCCGCAAGCTCATCGTCGAGGCGGACGGCGGCTCCCGCGGCAACCCGGGACCCGCCGGGTACGGGGCCGTCGTCCGCGACGCCCTCACCGGCGAGGTCCTCGCCGAGACGGCCGAGGCCATCGGGAAGGCGACCAACAACGTCGCCGAGTACCGGGGCCTCATCGCGGGGCTGACCGCCGCCGCCTCCATCGACCGCGCCGCCCGCGTGGACGTCCGGATGGACTCCAAGCTCGTCGTCGAGCAGATGTCCGGCCGCTGGAAGATCAAGCACCCGGACATGATCCCCCTCGCGACGCGGGCCCGCCGCCTGGCCGAGGGCCTCGGCGCGGTCTCCTACGGCTGGATCCCGCGCAACCGCAACGCGCACGCCGACCGCCTCGCGAACGAGGCCATGGACGCCGCCGCCCGCGGCGAGGAGTGGGCGCCCGCCGCGCCCGCGGAGCCCGAGCCCCCGCCGCTGCCGCCGTCCACCACCCCCACCACCACGCTCCTCCTGCGGCACGGCGAGACGACGTTCTCCGTCGAGAAGCGGTTCGCCGGCGCCGGCGACGTCCCGCTCACCGCCACGGGCCTCGCCCAGGCCCGTTCGGCCGCCCTCGCCCTCAAGGACCGCGGCCTCGACGCGATCGTCACCTCCCCCCTCGCGCGCTGCCGCGACACCGCCGCCGAGGTCGCCGCCGTCACCGGCCTGGACGTCCGCGTCGAGGACGGCTTCCGCGAGACCGACTTCGGCGACTGGGAGGGCCTCACGTTCGCCGAGGCCCGCGACCGCCACCCCGCCGCGCTCCGCGCCTGGCTCGCCGACCCCGAGGCCGCCCCGCCCGGCGGCGAGAGCTTCGCCGACACGTCCCGCCGCGTCCGCACCGCCCTCGACAAGCTCAAGGTCCGCGCCCGCCACCGGACCGTCCTCGTCGTCTCCCACGTCACCCCGATCAAGCTGCTCGTCCGCGAGGCCCTCGGCGCCCCGATGCCCGCGATCTACCGCATGCACCTCGACGTCGCGTCCCTGACGTCCATCGACTGGTACGACGACGGCCCCGCCACCCTCCGCACCTTCAACGACACCCACCACACCGACCGCTGACGGGACGCCCCGGGAACGGTCTATCCTGGGGCATGGTGGACGAGCCGGCCGGACGGCCGCGTCGGGGAGCGATCCCGTCGAGGAAAGTCCGGGCTCCACAGGGCAGGGTGGTCGGTAACGCCGACCCGGGGCGACCCGCGGGACAGTGCCACAGAAAGCAGACCGCCACCGGTCCGCCGGTGGTAAGGGTGAAACGGTGAGGTAAGAGCTCACCAGCGCCCACGGTGACGTGGGCGGCTAGGTAAACCCCACCCGGAGCAAGGTCAAGAAGGGGATCCGGCAGGATCCCCGCGCAGGCGTTCGAGGGCGGCCCGCCCGAGCCTGCGGGTAGACCGCTGGAGGCCGCCGGCAACGGCGGCCCGAGATGGATGGCCGTCACCCGCCGCCAAGGCGGGCACAGAACCCGGCTTACAGGCCGACTCGTCCACCCTCGCCCCCACCCCCATCCCTCTCCTCAGGCGCCTTCGTGTGGGCGTGGTGGGTGGGAGATGTGCAGGGGATCGGGTGTCGGTGTGGAAAGTCGGCGGTTTCGGGTCACACGACACAGTGAGGCGGACGCGGCGCGCTTAACGTCCTGGTATGGAGCCGATCGGCCTCGGTCGGCGACAGGCGGCGGGACCGCGGGGACCGGTCCCGTGGAGAGGAGCGCAGATGTTCATCGCGTTCACGATCTTCGTGCTCGGCGCGGCGGCGGTGACGGTGCCGGCGGTGCTGTGGAGCTTCGCGCGGGCCAGCCGGCGGGACGCGCTGTTCCTGCCCGCGAGCGGCCGGAGCGCGCGGATGGCGCGCCGGGTGACGGGCATGTACGTGCGGGACTACCAGCAAGGACGGGACGAGCCGCGGGACGCCGGGCGCGAGGGCGAGCTCGTCGGGCGCTGACGGCGATGGTGAGGGCGCCGCGTGGCGGTGCGGCGCCGAAGTGCATGGGCCGTCCGCGCGGGACGGCCCATGCGTGCAGGGTCACGAAGGGGTTCGCGTGTCCTGCCGGTCGCCGGCGGGGGCCTCGCCCGGGACGGGGGCGAAGGTCCCCGTCGCGCGGTCGAGGATCTCGACGTTGGCGGTCGGCAGGTCGAGGTAGAGGCCCACGAGCTCGATCTCGCCGGACTCGACGCGGTGCTCCAGCCACGGGTGGGTGAGCAGGTTGTCGAGCTGCTGGATCACGTTGATCTTGCAGAGGTGGACGAGCGGGTTCTCGTCCTCGGCGAGCTCCGAGCCCAGGAAACGGGCGATGCTGTGCCGACCGTGCTCCAGCCACCGGGTCAGGTGGTGCAGGTGCTTGACCTCGGTGCCGCCGGCGAGCAGCGCGGCCATGGCGCCGCAGTTGCCGTGCCCGCAGACCGTGATGGTGCGGATGTCGAGCACGTTGACCGCGTACTCGACGGTCGCCATCACCGAGTCGTCCGCCGGGTAGGCGCCGTGCCGCGGGACGAGGTTCCCGACGTTGCGGTTGATGAACAGGTCGCCGGGGCCGCTGGCGGTGATGATGTTCGGCACCACGCGGGAGTCGACGCAGGTGATGAACAGGTTCTGCGGTTTCTGCTCCAGCGCCAGCTCGGCCATGATCGGACGGACGAGCGGGGCGGTGCTGTCGTGGTACCTGCGGACGCCCGCGAGCAGCAGGTCGCTCGCCGGAAGGTGCTCGGGGTCGGACGGGGATTCGGAGTTCCGCCGGTTCGACCACGGCGCCCACCAGGGCGTCTGCGGCGGACTCTTGCTCGGCGGGCTGGTGTCGCCTGTCACCGCCCTTTCATACCAAGCCTCGTGCACCTCGTCGATGTCGACCCGCCCGCCCTGCCGTTCGTGGGCGATCCGCCACTGGTGGACGGCGTCGAACGCGGCGTGGTCCATGAAGTCGACGTTGAGGTCGAGGTCGACGCTGGAGCCCGCGGGGATCTGCTGGAGCAGCCCGGTGACCTTCGGGACGCCGAGGAACGTGAACGTCCCCTCGACGACGACGTGCCAGCGGGGCCGGGCGGGACCGTCGCCGGGGGAGGGGACGAGCTGTTCCGAGCGCACCGACAGGGCGGTGAGGCGGCGGAGGGCGAGGATCGCCATGACGCCGATGCCGAGCAGCACGCCCTTGCCGAGGCCGAGGACGACGACGCCGCCGAGGGTGGCGAAGTAGGCGGGGGCCTCGCGGTGGTGGCGCAGGTCGCGGACCTGCGCGAGGTCCATCAGCCGGCAGCCGAGCACGACGAGCAGCGCGGCGAGCGCGGACAGCGGGATCTGCTCGATGACCGGCCCGCAGGCCAGCGCGAGCACCAGCACCCAGACGCCGTGCAGGACGGACGACAGGCGGGTGCGGGCGCCCGCCTGCAGGTTGGCGGTGCTGCGCACGATCACGCTCGCGATGGGGAGGCCGCCGAGGAAGCCCGACACCATGTTCGCGACGCCCTGGGCCCGCAGGTCCTTGTCGAGGTCGGAGCGCGGGACCCCGGCGGGCCGCATGCGGTCGACCGCGACGACGCACAGCAGCGACGCGACGGCGGCGACGACGCCGACGGAGACGACGGCCCCGGCGATCCCGCCCGGCGGCCCGTGCGGCAGGACCGGCGGCGTCCAGTCCTCCAGGAGCGTGGCGGGCAGGTCGACGCGGGCCGTCTCCCACCCGAGGACCCACGCGGTGGCGGTGGCGGCGGCGATGGCGGGCAGCGGGCCGGGCACCAGCCGGGGCAGCGCGCCGAACCGGCCGCGCTTCGGCAGCCGGTTCCAGCAGAGCAGGATCAGGATGGTCAGGCCGCCCAGCAGCGTCGTGTGGGTGTGCGGCGCCGCGAGCTGGCCGGGCAGTTCCCGCAGGTCGTCCAGGGACGACTCCTGCGGGTTGCCGCCGAGCACCACGTGCACCTGCGCGAGGACGATGACCGCGCCGATCCCCGCGAGCATGCCGTGGACGACCGCGGGGGAGATCGCCAGCGCGGCGCGGGCGACCCGGGCGGCGCCGAGCGCGAGCTGCAGCGCTCCGGCGAGCAGCGTGATGGTGCAGGTGGCGCGCCAGCCGTACTCCTGCACGAGGCTGAAGACGATCACGGTCAGGCCCGCGGCGGGGCCGCTGACCTGCAGCGGGGACCCGCCGAGGGCGCCGGCGACGATCCCGCCGACGACGGCGGCGATGAGCCCGGCCGCGACCGGGGCGCCGGAGGCGACGGCGATGCCGAGCGACAGCGGTAGCGCGACGAGGAAGACCACGAACGACGCGAGCACGTCGCGCCGCAATGTGGACACGTTGAGTGTGTTTGATATCACTCAACGTATATAACCAGCGTTGCGTTGCGATATCGACTCGCAGTCCGACACGGTCGGTGCATATGTCCTGAACGTACCGTTATGACGGCATGTGGCGCCGGTCACGTGGCCCCGGCCACGGGAACGCGAAGGGCCGCCGGACGGAGCGTCCGGCGGCCCTTCGGAGAAGCGGCGCTGCCCGCGCTCAGCGACGGTAGTCGCGGTGGTTCTCCCAGTCGTCGCCCTGGTAGCCGCCCTGACGGCCGTAACCGGGGTCGTACGCCTGGGTGGAGTTCGGGTCGCCGCCCTGGGCGCCCGGGTCGTGCGGGGCGGACAGCGGGTCGCCGCCGCTGTAGCTGCTGCCGCTGAAGTCGCCGTAGGCGCCCGCGCCGCCGGACCCGGACTCGCCGCCGTAGGAGTCGCGGCCGCCGCTCAGCGGATCGTCGTAGCGGCCGCCCTCGCCGTAGCCCGGGGACGCCGGGTAGCCCTCGTTCTGGCCGCCCTGCGAGTAGCCGCCGGTGTTGCCGGGGCCGCCGCCGGACGACCAGGGCCCGGTCGACGAGCCCTGGCCCGTCACCGAACCGGTGGAGCCGCCGAAGGAGCCGGTCGCGAGCGGGTCGCCGAGCGGGTCGCCCAGGGACCCGCCGTAGGACGAGCCGCCCGAGTCGGACTGGCCGGTCGACGTCCCCGCGGAGCGCTGCCGGTCGCTCTGGATGCGCTGGAGGAGTTCGTCCACCGTCGGCAGCTTGTGGTTGTCGGTGTCGGGCCCCGAGCCGCCGGGCGCCGCCGGAGCGGACGGCGTCGGCGGTGCGGCGGGCGCGGGAGGCGGCGGCGCGGCGGGCGCGGGCGGCGGCGCGGCGCCGGGCTCGTCGGTGCGCCCCAGGGGCAGCCCGAGCGGGTCGGACGGCGGCGGCGCGGGCGGGCCCTGGTTGGGACCCGTCGAGCCGGGACCCTGGTTCGGGCCGGTCGAGCCGGGGCCGGAGGCGCCCAGCGGCATGTCGAAGGCGTCCGGACGCCCCGGAGGCGGAGACGCGGGCGTCGGACGGCCGCCGGAGGCGAGCGGGTCGGAGCCGTACGGCTGCGGCTGCTCGGGCACGCCGTACGGGGTCGGTTCCGGCGGCCTGCCGGGCTGCTCCTGACCGCCGTAGGGCGGCCGGTCGCGGCCGGGCTGGTCCCCGCCGTACGGGGACTGCTGCTCGGGTCCGCCGTACGGCGGCTCGGCGGAGCCGTACGCGGGCTGCTGGTCCTGGCCGCCGTAGACGTGCTGGTCGGGCGTCCCGGGGGGGCCGTAGGGGGTGTGCCCGCCCTGCCTGCCGGGGCCGCCGGACAGGTCGGCGGGGATCGGGTCGAGCGCGGTCGCGCCCGGGTCGCCGCCGCCGAACGGAGAGCCGCCCTGAAACCCGCCGGGGGCCTGCTGCGGGCCGGTCGGAGCGGGCTGGCCGGGGCCGCCCGGGCCGTGGGGGCCCTGGTTGTGCGGGCCCTGGCCGGGCCCGCCCGGGCCTCCGAAGGCGCCGCCGTCCTGGCCCAGGGTGACCGTCTGGTTCACCCCGTGGTCGGGGACCTGCGGGTCCTGCTCGGCGTACTGGTCGCCGTACTGCTGGTCCCCGTACTGGTCGCCGTACTGCTGCTCGGCGTACTGGTCCCCGTACTGCTGGTCGCCGTACGGTTGATCGCCGTACTGCTGGTCGCCGTAACCGTCGTCGCCGCCCTGCGCGTGCACCGGCCCGGCGGCGGGCTCGCCTTCGGCGCGCTGCCCCTCCTGGTTGTGCTGCCAGGGGAACTTGGGCTTGTCGAAGGTGATCGTCGCCCAGTAGTCGTCGTCCTCCATCTCGTCGGACGCCTGACCGGAGGGCGGGGGAGCCGGCGGACCCTGCTGGCCGGCGGGCGCGGCGAGCGGGCCGTGACCGCCGGCGACGCGGCGGTCGGGGCCGGGAGCGGGCGCACCGTAACCGCCGTCGTCGTAGCCGTAGTCGTCCGGCCCGTTCATCTCGTCCTGCGGCGCGGCGCCGCGGCGTCCGCGCGGCTGCGGCTGCTCGTCGTCCATCCAGTCGTCGTCGTCGCGACCCGCCTTGCTCGCCCGCAGACCCAGGACGACGAGGACGACGACGAGGACGACGACGACCAAGAGGCCGAAGACCACGATTGTTGAAGTCATGCCACCACCCAATGCCTTGGCCCGGCGTACGCCGCCGGCGCGGACGCGTGGTCCGTCCCGATCGCCGCCGACGGCCGGTCGTCCTCGGAGCCGGTCCGATTCTGTCCGACCGCTATGACCGTTGTCACACCCTTAGTGCTCATAGACACCCTCACACGGTCCGCACCGATCGGTCGAACCCGCCGGTCCTCGACCCGCCGTCAGGTTCCACGGTCAACGCGCCCGCTCGGCGCCGAAGTTCCCGGTGATCCGGCCCCGGCCCACGGTGTGCTCGGCGATGGCGCCGAGCGACTCGGCCAGTGACGCGCCCTCCTCGAACGGCGCGTCGCTGTCGAGCGCGTAGATGGTGAACCGGTACAGGTGCCGTTCCCCGCGCGGAGGGCACGGCGGTGCGTAGCCCACCTTGTCTCCCGTGGTCAGTCCCTCGACGGCGTTGTCCAGCCTGGCGCCCTCGACGATCTCGTGCGTGGTCCCGTCGATGCCCGCGATCACCCAGTGGACGTAGGCGCCCTCGACGTCCGGATCGTCCACGACGATCGCGAACGAGCGGGTGTTCGCCGGCGCCCCCGACCAGATGAGCGGCGGGGTCTTGCCCTGCCCGCCAGGGTACGTCGTGCAGCCGTACCGCGTGGGCAAGTCGCCGCCATCGCGGAACACCGGGCTCGTCACGGTGAACCACTCCGACAGTTCGGCGCTCTCCTGCTCGGGGCCGCCGATCAGCCCGCACCCGCTCAGCGTGCCCGCGAGCGCCAGCGCGGCCGCCGCGGCCAGGACCGGACGCCGTTTTCTGCTCATCATCGATACGCTCCCGCGCGAGTTCGCACGGCGCGCTCCGCCGGTCCGACTTCGTCCCGGCCGGATGCCCGCGCGGGCGGCGCCCCCTTCCCTTCCCTCGTCCGCCCCAACCTTAGGGGTTCGGCGGTGATGGGTCGGGACTTTCGGGCCGTGAGGCGGAGGCGTCCGCCGGACGGACGGATGTGAGGTGCATCATGCGTGCTTCGTGCCCGATCGTCGAGAATCCAGCGAAGGAGTGGCGAAGTTCACAGGTCCTGCAGCGGCCTGCTTTGCCGAATCGGGAAGTTCTGTAGATCTTTCGTGGTTGCCGATTGGTGCAAGGAGCATTCATCGAGTAGTTTGTGAATGTCTTCACAAGCCGACCGTGACATTGGAGGGCCGCAATGGCCAGGACCGCCGAGGGGACCCCTGGCGCTCCCCACATCCTCATCGTGGGTGGCGGCTATGTGGGCATGTACACCGCGCTCCGCCTGCAGAAGAAGCTCCGCAAGGAGCTCAAGCGGGGCGAGGTCAAGGTCACCATCGTTGACCCCAACTCGTACATGACGTACCAGCCGTTCCTTCCCGAGGCCGCCGCGGGCAACATCTCGCCCCGGCACGTCGTCGTCCCGCTGCGCCGCGTCCTGCCGAAGTGCGAGGTGCGCAAGGCCCGGGTCACCGAGCTCAACCACGACGAGGGCTGGGCGATCGTCCAGCCGCTGGCGGGGCCGCCGGAGCGGATCTCCTACGACTACCTGGTCATGGCGGCGGGCGCGGTGCCGCGGCTGCTGCCGATCCCCGGCCTGGCCGAGCACGGGATCAGCCTCAAGACGGTCGGTGAGGCCATCCACCTGCGCAACCACGTGCTCGAGCAGCTCGAGATCGCCGAGTCGACGGACGACGTCGAGCTGCGCCGCAAGGCGCTGACGTTCGTCTTCGTCGGCGGCGGGTTCGCCGGCGTCGAAGCGGTCGCCGAGCTGGAGGACATGACCCGCGACGCCACCAAGTACATGCGCAAGGTCACCCCGGAGGACCTGCGGTTCGTCCTCGTCGAGGCCGCCGACCGCATCCTGCCGGAGGTCGGCCCGGACATGGGCAAGTGGACGGCCGAGCAGCTGCGCGGCCGCGGCATCGACGTGAAGATGAAGACGTTCCTGCAGTCGGCCGAGGACGAGATCATCGAGCTGTCGGACGGCAGCCGCTTCCCGGCCGGGACGCTCGTGTGGAACGCGGGCGTCAAGCCGTCGCCGGTCGTCCGCAACGGCGACCTGCCGGTGGACGAGCGCGGCCGCGTCAAGGGCACCGAGTACCTCACGATCGAGGGCCTCGTCCGGGCGTTCACCGCCGGTGACAACGCCGCGATCCCGGACCTGACGCAGGAGGGCCAGTTCTGCCCGCCGAACGCCCAGCACGCGGTGCGCCAGGCGAAGCTGCTCGGGGACAACATCGTCCGGTCGCTGCGCGGCAAGACGCTCAAGCCGTACGTGCACAACAACCTGGGCGCCGTCGCCGGGCTGGGCCTGCACAAGGGCGTCGCGAACCCGATGGGCTTCAAGCTCAAGGGCTGGCCGGCGTGGTTCTTCCACCGCAGCTACCACGGCGCGATGGTCCCGACCTTCAACCGCAAGATCCGCGTCATCGCGGACTGGACGCTCGCGCTGTTCCTCAAGCGCGAGACCGTCTCGCTCGCGACGGTCGAGCAGCCGCGTGCGGACTTCCTCCTCGCCGCGCTCGACGACCAGAAGATCCGCGAGGCGAAGGCCAGGGAGAACGCGGCCTGACGTCCCCGCCCGCGGCGGCGGACCCGCAAGCCGGACGCCCCGGCGGTCGATCGACCGCCGGGGCGTCCGGCATTTCCCGCTGGATCGGCGTGTCGCGCCGGGTCACGCGCGCTTCTTGAACGCGCGGAGGGAGAGCGGGGCGAAGACCAGCGAGAAGCCGACGCCCCAGACCAACGCGAGCAGCGCGTGGTCCATGACCGGGCCGCCGACGAGCAGGCCGCGCAGCGCCTCGACGAGCTGGGTCACCGGGCTGTTGTCCATGAAGAACGCCACCGGGCCGGGAACCCCGTCGGTGTTCGGGATGAACGCGGTGCTCAGGAAGCTGAGCGGGAAGATCACCACGAACCCGAAGATCTGCACCTTCTCCGGCTCGCTCACCATCATCGCGATGTAGACCGAGATCCACGAGAACAGCACCGCGAACGCCAGCAGGAGGAAGAACGCGGTGACCAGCGCGAGGACGTTCGTCTCGAGCCGGAACCCGATCGCGAAGCCGACCAGCAGCAGGATCGCCATCGACCACGCCTGCTTGGCGGTGTCGGCGATGATCCGCCCCGCGAGCGGGGCGAGGCGCGAGATCGGCAGGCTCCGGAAGCGGTCGAAGACGCCCTTGGTGATGTCGGTGTTGAGCCCGAACCCGGTGCTCATCCCGGCGAACAGGGCGTTCTGCGCGATGATGCCGGGAATGAGGACCGGCAGGTACGCCTCCACGCTGCCGACCATCGCCGGGCCGAACACGTAGGCGAACAGCAGCACGAACATGATGGGCTGGATGGACAGGTCCAGCAGCTCCATCGGGTTGTGCTTGATCTGCACCAGGTTCCGCCACGCCAGCGTGGCGACGTTGCGGGCGCCGGTGCCGGGCGAGACCCGTTTCGACAGGTTCCGCGGGGTGAGCGTCGCGGTGCTCATCGGGAGGCCCCTTCCTTCTCCACGGCCCGGTCGCCGTCCCCGGCGTCCTCCTGGGCCTCGGCTTCGACTTCTTCGGTGTGGTGGCCGGTGAGGGCGAAGAACACCTCGTCCAGGCTCGACTTGCGCAGCGACATCTCGCCGACCGTGACGCCCTCCTCGTCGAGGCGGCGCACCACGGCGGGCATCAGGCCCGGGTCGGTGATCGGCGCGGCCACCAGCCCGTCCTTGAGCTCCGGGACGGTGTCGGCCAGTTCGCCCACGATCCGCGCGACCACGTCGGCGTCGGTCTCCTTGATCGGCCTGACCTCGAGCACCTGCCCGCCGACCTGCGCCTTCAGCATGTCGGACGTGCCGTGCGCGATCACCGTGCCGCGGTCGATCACGATGATGTCGTCGGCGAGCTGGTCGGCCTCCTCCAGGTACTGCGTGGTGAGCAGCACGGTGACGCCGTCGTCGGTCAGGCCGCGGACGATGTCCCACAGGCCGTTGCGGCTGCGCGGGTCGAGGCCGGTGGTCGGCTCGTCCAGGAACAGGATCTGCGGCCGCCCGACCAGGCTCGCCGCGAGGTCCAGCCGGCGGCGCATCCCGCCCGAGTACGTCTTCGCGGCTCGCTCGGCCGCGTCGGTGAGCTGGAAGCGGTCGAGCAGCTCCGCGGCCCGGGCCTTGGAGTCGCGCCGCGACATGCCGAGCAGCCGGGCGATCAGCACGAGGTTCTCGGTGCCGGTGAGCATCTCGTCGACCCCGGCGTACTGGCCGGTGAGCCCGATCAGCTGGCGGACCTTGTGCGCCTCCTGGACGACGTCGAAGCCGCCGACCCGGGCGCTGCCCTCGGTGGGCTCGATCAGCGTGGCGAGGATGCGCGTGGTGGTGGTCTTGCCGGCGCCGTTGGGCCCCAGCACGCCCAGCACCGTTCCGGCCTGTGCGGTGAGCGAGACGCCCGCCAGCGCCTGCGTGTCGCCGAATCGCTTCACCAGGCCCTCGGCCTGGATCGCGTAGGACATGAGTTCTCCTAGGGAAAGTGATGTGCCGGATGGTGCATCCCGCCGCCCGCGGGCACGCCAACCTACGGCCTGCCCCGAGCCGGATGCATTCGGTTTTCGCCGCCCATACGCCGGCGCTCGGCGTCCTTTCAGCTTGGCACCCGTGTCTGACAGAACACTGACGCGCCGCTGATTGCTCCCCCGCGACCCCGACCGCGACCGCGCCCCGCCGCGCCGGGCCCTTTACACTCGCGGTGTGACGTCGGTGCGGCGCGACCTGCACGGGGACGGCGGGCGGTCGCGCCCGCCGCGGTTGCGGCCGCCCGCGCACCGGGTCTCGCCGCGCGCGATCGCCCACTGGGCGATCGAGTACCTGCTGCTGTGGGGGCTGGCGTTCGGGCTGTCGCTCGGCGTGGCGGCCTGGCTCGGCGACGCGGAGGCCGACTGGCTCCCCCGCTGGCTCTCCGACCGCGTCGGCCTCCTGCCGTGGGTCGTGGGCGCCGCCGGGCTGCTGATGGTGACGGTCGCGCCCGTCTGGCGCTATCGCGTCCACCGCTGGGAGGTCAGCGCCGACGTCGTGTACACCCGCACCGGCTGGTTCAGCCGCGAGTGGCTGCTGGTGCCGGTGAGCCGCATCCAGACCGTGGACACCGAGCAGGGCTGGATCGAGCGCCTGCTGGGCCTGGCCACCATCGAGATCAACACCGCCTCCCACACCGGTTCGTCCGAGGTCTCCGGCCTCCCGGCCGGCGTCGCGACCCGGCTGGCGGACGACCTGGCCCACCGGGCCCACGACCTCCGCGACGACGCCACGTGACGCCTCCCGAAACACCCGACGAAGCGAAAACCCCACGTGTCTCCGACTCTCCGGACGTCCCGGACTCATCGGAGTCCGGCGAGGGCGTCCGGCGCCTGCATCCGCTGACGTTCGTGGTCGGCGCCGTCCGGGAGCTGATCGCCCTGCTGGCGGCCGGGGCGACGGGTCTCGCGGTGGGCGGGCTGTCCACGGCGTTCTACTTCGCCTTCGCGGGCCTGGGGATCGGCCTGGTGTTCCACGTGGCGAGCTGGGCCACGTTCACGTACGCGCTGCGGGACGACCGCATCGAACTCCGCCGGACGCTGATCGGCCGGTCGGTGAAGACCATCCCGCGCGACCGCATCCGCGGCGTGGACGTCAGCACGTCGCTGCCGCACCGGACGCTGGGCCTCGCGGTCGTCCACATCGACGCGGGCTCGGAGGGCGGGGAGGCGGCGCTGAACGCCGTCTCGCGGCGCGAGGCGGAGCGGCTGCGCCGTGTCCTGCTGGACCGGGCCCCGGACGAGCCGGAGGGCGCCCCGCCGCGGCGCGTCCTGGCCGGGATGCGGCGCCGCTGGTACGTGTACGCGCCGCTGAGCGGCGCCTACCTGCTGACGCCGTTCGCGCTGGCGGGCAGCCTCCTCGGGACGCTCTACAACCTCGGCGACGACCTGGGGCTCATCACCCGGGAGCGGGTCGAGACCGTCGGCCACGAGGTGGTGGGACTGCCGCCCGCCGCCGTGGTCGCGCTCGCCGTGCTGGCGCTGTTCGCGCTGCCGGTCATGTCGGTGATCGCGTTCAGCCTGTTCAACTGGAACTTCACCGTCGAGGAGCGGGACGGCTCGATCGTCGCGGAGCGGGGGCTCGCCACCCGGCGGAGCGTGTCGCTGGAACGCCGCAGGCTGCGCGGGGTCGAGCTGGCCGACAACCCCCTCGAACGCCTCGGCGGCGTCCTGCGGACCGGCGCGCTCGTCACCGGCCTCGGCGACGCCGCGCACCGCGGCCGGCTGCTGCCCGCCGCGCCGCGCCGGGTCGACGAGGAGCGGGCCGCGCGGGTCGTCGGCGCGGTGCCGGGCCCGCTGCGCCCCCATCCGCGGGCCGCGCGCGGACGCCGGGTGCTGCGGGCGGTCGCGCCGCCGTTCGCCGTCGGGCTGCTGGCGGTGGCGGCGGGCCGCCCGTGGATCGCCGCAGCCTGCGCTGTCCTGGCGGTGCTCGCGGTGCCGCTCGGGATCGACCGGTACCGGCAGCTCGGCCACGTCACCGACGGTGAACGGCTGAGCGTCCGCTCGGGATCGCTGAGGCGGCGCCAGGTGGTGGTGGAGCACGGCGCGATCGTCGGCTGGCGGCTCCGCCGGACGCTGTTCCAGCGGCGGCTGGGGCTGGCGACCCTGGACGTCGCCGTGGGCGCGGGCGACGGCGGCTATCCGGCGATCGACATGGCCGAGGAAGACGCGATCGCGTTCGCCGCCGAGATCACCCCCGCCTGGGTACGTCCCTTCCTGGACGACTGACCGGAGCTCCGCGCCCCGGCGTCAGGCCCGCCGCCGGGCGCGGGTCACTCCGGGCGGCGGGCGCCGAACATGATCTCGTCCCAGGACGGCACGGACGCCCGCTTGCCCTTGGACTTGCGCCGCGCGCGCGCCGGACGCTGCGGTGCCGGGGAGGCGTCCGCGGCGGCGGCGGCCGGAGGGCCGGTGACGGGCTTGTCCTGCGCGGCGGGCATGGTCGGACGGGTGGCGGGCTTCTTCTTCGGGGCCGGCCGGGCGGGCTCGCGGCGCGGCGCGCGCTGCGGCGCGGCGGGCCGGGTCTGCTCGCGGGTCTGCTCGCGGCGGTCCTCTTCGCGCCGGTCCTGCTCGCGGCGGTCCTCCTCGCGCGGCGCCGGTTCGTCGGACGCCTGCTCGCGCGCGGCGGGCTCGTCGCCCTGTTCGGGGCCGGGCGCGGGCTCGGCGGGCTCCTCGGCGACCGGCGCGGCGGGCCCGGTGTCGCCTGCGGTCCCGGTGTCGTCTGCGGTTCCGGACTCGCGGGCGGACTCGGGCTCCTCGGCGGGCGGGCCGGCCGCGGCCTCCCGGTGCTTCTCCGGCTCGTCGGCCGGGCCGGCGTCGGTGTCCGCGTCGCCTTCCGGCCGCGCCGGGGCGGGCTCTGCGGGCTCGTCGGCGGGTGCCTCGGCGGCGTCGTCGGCCGCGTCCGGACGCGCGTCCCCGCTCGCCCCGTCGGCCTCGTCCGCGGGCTCGGGTGCCGTCTCGTCCTCGGCGGCGGCCCGCTCCTGCGGCTGCCCTTCGGCCGCGGGCTCCTCGGCGGGCCCGGCGGGCCGGGCGGCGGCCTCGGTGGACTCGGCGGTCTCGGCCGGTGCGGCGTCCGCGGGCTCCGGCTCCTCGGCGTCCGCCGGGGCGGTGCGCTCCTCGAGTTCCTCGAGTTCCTCCAGGGACGGTTCGGGCGCGCGGAGCCACGGCGCCTCGCTGGGGCGCTCCCCGGCGGGGCGCGCAGCGGCGGACGGGGCCGCGGGCTCGGGGTCGTCGAACGGGCGGATGGGCTCGCGGTCGGCGCCGGCGTCGCGGGGACGCGCGGGCTGCCCGGGCGGGAACGCGGGGCGGGGGTCGACGATGCGGCCGCGCTCGACGATGTACTCGCGGGGCTCGGCGGCGCGCAGCGGCGGCTCGGAGGCGCGCTCGAGCGGCTGCTCGGGTTCGGCGGGCAGGCCGCGCCCGAAGTCGCGGGGGCCGACCTCGCGCATCTCGCGGCCCACGTCGCGGCCGTCGGTGACGACCTTCATCGCGGGCCGGCGGGGGACCAGCGGGGTGACGGTGTCGGAGAGGTCGTCGTCGTCCCAGTCCCCGGCGGTGAGCCGGGCGGCGATCTCGTCGAGCGGGGAGACGTTCCGGCGGCGCGGGTCGAACGCCCATTCGGCGGCGTGCGGGCGGCCGTTGTCGAAGAAGGAGAGGCGGACGCGCCAGGTGCCGTCGTCGCACTTCCAGGCGTCCCACTCGACGTCCTCGAGGTCGACGCCGCCGCGGCCGAGGCGCTCCTCGACGGTCTCGCCGAGCGGCGGGCCGGGCGTGGACTCGCCGGGCCGCCGGACGGTGACGCGCTGCGCCTGCTGCGCCATGTACTCGCGTTCCTGCAGGACCGGACCCTCGAACCAGCGGACCCGCTCGACCGGGATGCCGGCGGACTCGGCGATCTCCTCCGCGGTCTCGCCGGACCTGATGCGGGCCTGGATCTCCTTGGGGCGCAAGGGACTCTCCACTTCGATCTCGAACTGGCCGAGGCGGGAGAAGTGCCCACGGACCGCGGCGCGGAGCCGGTCGTCGACGGGCAGGGTGAACCGGGTGCCTCGGCCCGCGGTGGCCAGGACGAGGTACGTACCGTCCTCGCTGACCGCGACGAGGCGCAGCTCCTGCATGCGTGTCCTTCCTGCCCTGTCCTGACGGCACGGAGGGCGCCGGACCGCGAGTCCGGTGCGAGCGCGTCACCGCTCCCGCACCGCTCGGCCGTCCGTTGCCCACCGAGGGCGCATGCGTGCCCTTCCCCCGGGTTCCCGAGTCTCTCTTCCGGACACACCTGCTGCCAGCACCGTACCCGGCATGTCCGAACATCGCCGCTCTCGAAGCCCCCTCCACGTCGCGGAAGAGGGCGCCCGACCAAGCTTGCCGGTGCCCGGGTCCGGCCGAAGGCGCTCTGTGCGAATCTTGAGGAACCTTTTCCCCACTGTGCCGCACGTGGACGTCCGTCTCCACCCGTTCGCGTAGCGAGCGTCACGTTGCCGGACGGAACACCGTGATCGTCCCGTTAGTTTCGATTCCGGGTACTTTGGGGGATTCAACGGGGGTGAATCGGGGTAATGCGCCGCAAGCTTCCCGATCTGAGCACGACGCAGGTGATCGCGAGCGGGGTCGCGACGGCCGTCGCCGCGATCGGAGCGTCCTTCCTGGGCGTGTACGGGACGGTCATCGGCACCGCGCTGATGAGCGTCATCTCGACCGCCGGCGCGGCCGTCTGCAAGCACTACCTGGACCAGGGCCGCGACCAGATCAGGGACATGTCCCACGTGCACGGCGCGGTGCGCCGCCGGGACGCGGCCGACGAGGCGGCCGAGGAGGCGACGAGCGCCGACCCGACCCGGACCGTGGCCTGGCCCGCGGGCGCCGACCCGTCCCGCACGATGGTCCGGCCGCCCGGCGGCGACCCGAACAGGACGCGGCTGGAGTCCGGCGCCGGGCCGGGCGACCCGAACGCCACCCGGCTGGACGGCCCGCTCGGCGATCCGAACGCGACGCGCCTCGACGGCCCGCACGGCGACCCGGCCGCGACGCGCCTCGACCCGTCCCGGACGGTCGCGGGCGCGCTCGCGGCGGAGGCGGGCGCGGACGCCCGGCGGCGGGTCGCGCGGCGCACCGCGCTGGACGAGACGTTCGCGTGGGCCAGGCAGAACTGGGTGAAGCTCGCGGCGACGTCCGCGGCGGTGTTCGCCGTGGTGCTCGGCGGGATCACGATGTACGAGGCCACGACCGGCGGCCCCATCGGGGGCGGCAGCGGCGGCGGCCTCACCGTGACGCACGTCCTCGGCGGGAACGGGGACGGGACCGGCGGCGGGGGCGAGGAGACCCCGGCGGACGCGCCGACCGGCGAGGGCACCGCGCCCGCCGAGTCCCCCGGCGGGAGCCCGGCGGGGGAGGCGCCCACCGGCGGCGCCGGCGAGTCCGGCGACGAGTCGGAGACCGCCCCGACCGGCGACGCGACCCCCGGCCCGACCGGCGGCGAGCCGACCGGCGGGACGACGGACGGGCCGACCGGCAGGCCCACGACGTCCGCGCCGGAGACGCCGGGCGCGCCCGGACCGTCCGCGACGTCCGGCGGCGAGGAGCAGCAGCAGGGCGGCACGGACGGCCGGCGGCCGGGCGACGCCTCGACCGGCACCGGGAACTGAGTCAGTCGCCGAGGACGCGCCGGGTGTAGGGGTTGGCGAAGCGGCGGTCGGGGTC
This sequence comes from Actinomadura sediminis, assembly GCF_042675525.1. Lineage (NCBI taxonomy): Bacteria > Bacillati > Actinomycetota > Actinomycetes > Streptosporangiales > Thermomonosporaceae > Actinomadura > Actinomadura sediminis. Next base: position 9,032 of record NZ_JBHTJA010000036.1, on the reverse strand, counting down.
GAGTTCGTCCCGCAGTGCCCGGAAGTCCGCGAACCGGGGGTAGGTCTTCTCCAGGTACCCGGCGTCGCGGGTGTGCAGCTTGCCCCAGTGCGGGCGGCCGCCGACCGCCGTCAGGACGTCCTCGACGCCGCCGAAGTAGTCCTCGTGGGCGTCGCGGTTGTAGACGTGGACGGCGATGAACGCGGTGCGGCGGCCGTACGCCATCGACAGCCAGGCGTCCTCGGGCGGGAGCAGCCGGACCTCGATCGGGAAGCTGACCCGCCAGTCCCGCCGGGCGAACAGGGAGCGGATCTCCCGCAGCGCCGGGACGAGCTCCTCGCGCGGAATCGCGTACTCCTGCTCCTTGAACCGGACGGTGCGCGGGCTGGTGAACACCTTGTAGGACGTGTCGGTGTACGTGCGGGCGCCCAGGGCCTTGGCGGAGATCCCGTTCACGAACGGGGTCGTGGCGGGGACGGCGTGCGTCAGCCGGTTGATGGCCCCGAAGACGGTGTTGGACAGGAACTGGTCGTCCAGCCAGTACCGGAACTTCGACAGGGGCTCCGCGGGCCCCTCCACCCGGTTGTTCCGCTTGGTGAGGCAGCCCTCGGTGTGCGGGAACCAGTAGAACTCGAAGTGCTCGTTGGCCTCGTCGAACTCGTCGATCCGCGCGAGGACCTCGTCCCACTTCATGGGCTCCTCGCGCGCGCGCAGCCGGAACGCCGGGACGGTCCGCCAGGTGACGGCGGTGACGATCCCGAGCGCGCCGAGGCCCGCGCGGGCGGCGTCGAACAGGTCGGGACGCTCGTCCCGCGAGCACGTCACGGTCGTCCCGTCGGCGAGGACCAGCTCCAGGGCGGCGATCTGGGAGACGAGTCCGGCGGCGTCGCGCCCGGTGCCGTGCGTCGCCGTCTGGATCGCGCCGGCCACGGTCTGTTCCTGGATGTCGCCCATATTGGCGAGGGCGAGCCCGTGCTCGTCCAGCAGGCGGTTCAGCCGGTGCATGGGGAGGCCCGCCTCGACGGTGACGAGCCCGGTCGCGGTGTCGACGGACCGGACCGCGGTGAGGGCGGACGGGCGCAGCATGACGCCCTCGGCGACGGCCGCGCCGGTGAAGGAGTGTCCGGTCCCGGTCATCCGGACGGTGCGGCCCTCTTCGGCCGCCGCGCGGACGGCCGCGGCGACCTCGCCGGCGCTCCGCGGCGTCGCGACGCGGTGCGGGCGGACCTGCTGATTCCCGGCCCAGTTCCGCCACGTTTGGTTGCTCACGGGTGACATGCGGCGACTCTACTCGGCAATCGATCGTGAGGAAAGTTCACGTTTACTGACCGATCGTCCGTCCCCGGAAGGGCCCTCCCGGGGACGGACGGGGCGATACCGTACTATCCGGTAACCGCGGGCGCGCCTCGCGCACGGGGATCCGGGCCTCCGGCGAACATTCCGCGACGTCACCCCCTTGATCGGGGGGTATGTCGGGGCAAGATGTGCGCAGACGTGTAACCGACCGCTACTGACGCTCGTTGGGAAATGTTGTGGCTCCTCCATCCGTGACACGCCCGCCGAAGCGCAGGCCGGAGAAGAAGAAGCGGGACCGCGCCGGGGCGCGGCCCCCGGGGCGGGCGCTCCGCGGCCTTCCCCTGCTCATCGCGGGGATCGCGGTCCTCGCGGCCGGCAGCACGTCCGGCGGCGTGTACGCGGCCCTGACGGCGGCCGAGGGCGAACCGCGGAGCCCGGGCGGCGACGCCGGCGGCCGCGCGGCCGTCCCGCCGAGCGCCGCCCGCGGGGAGCCGGTGACCGTGGCCGACGGCGGCGACGTCGCGCCGCTGCGCCGGGTGGTGCCGCCGGACGTCCTCGCGGTCGGCGCCGCCACCATCCCGGACGCGAAGATCGAGCGGCTGGCGAAGCTCAAGAGGGTCGGCGAGGTGACGGCGGTCGCGGGCGGCGCGATCCAGCTCCAGAACCGCGCGGTCAACGCGCTGGCCGTCGACCCGTCGGCGTTCCGCTCGTGGACGCCGCCCGGCACCGCCAGGAACACGGCCCTGTGGACGGCCCTGGCCGCGGACCGGTTCGTCACCACCCCCGACGTCGCCGAGGAGCTCCGGCTCAGCCGCGGCACCCGCTACCCGGTGGTCGGCCGGACGATGCCGAACCTCGTCATGGGCGGAGCGGGCGAGCTCGGGCTGCCCGGCGTCAACATGCTGGTCAGCGAGAAGGCCGGCGCGGACATGGGCCTGGTCCCGAACGTCGCCGTCCTCGTCAACGCCCCAGGCGTGGACCCGGCCACCACCGTCAAGGCGGTGAAGCGGATCCTCGGCGGCGGCGTGGAGGTCGTGAACCTCCACGCGAGCGAGTACCGGACGCCGGGGAGCGGACGGGCGACCGACTACCTCGACCTCTACAAGCGGGCCGCGACGACCTGCCCCGGACTGTCCTGGACGGTCCTCGCCGCGATCGGGCAGGTCGAGAGCAGCCACGGGCGCAACGTCGGCCCGTCCAGCGCCGGGGCGCTCGGCCCGATGCAGTTCATGCCCGCCACCTGGAAGGCGTACGGGGTGGACGGCGACGGGGACGGCAAGGCCGACATCATGAACCCGTACGACGCCATCCCGGGCGCCGCGAAGTACCTGTGCGCGAACGGCGCCGGGCAGGGCGGGCGGCAGCTCTACCGGGCCGTCTGGCACTACAACCACGCCGACTGGTACGTGCAGAAGGTGCTCAACCTCGCCAAGGCGTACGCGGACGCCTACTCCTGACACCCTGATAGTTCCGACCCCCGCGCCGGCCCGGCCGCCCGTGTGGCTTTGGCGACACGTGAGCCCCGCCGGAACCGGCCACCGGAAGGCGGCTGGTTGGATGGAGGCATGACGTCGTACGACGCTTTGCTGCTGATCTCCTTCGGCGGGCCGGAAGGTCCCGACGACGTGATCCCGTTCCTCCAGAACGTGACGCGCGGGCGCGACATCCCGCGCGAGCGACTGGAGGAGGTGGGCGAGCACTACTACCTCTTCGGCGGGGTCAGCCCGATCAACCGGCTCTGCCGCGAGCTGAAGGCCGCGATCGAGGCCGACCTCGCGGCCCACGGCGTCGACGTCCCGGTCTACTGGGGCAACCGACACTGGACCCCCTACCTGGCCGACACCGTCCGCCGGATGAAGGACGACGGGATCCGGCGCGCCGCGGCGTTCGTCACGTCCGCCTACAGCGGTTACTCGACCAACGACCAGTACCTCGAAGACATCGCGCGCGCGCGGGAAGAGGTCCCGGGCGCCCCTGAGATCGACAAGCTCCCGGTCTACTGGGACCGCCCCGGTTTCCTGGACCCGTTCACGGACGCCGCGATTAGCGCCCTGCGCGAGCTGCCGGACGACGCGCGCCTCGTCTTCACCGCGCACAGCGTGCCCCTGGCGCAGCCCAACCGCGAGGCGTACGTCGCCGAACTCGAGGAGGCCGCGCGCCGCGTCGCCGCGAAGGCGGCCCCCGGCAGGCCGTGGGACCTCGTCTACCAGAGCCGCAGCGGCCCCCCGTCCCAGCCGTGGCTGGAACCGCAGATCACCGACCACCTGGACGCCCTGCACGCCGCGGGCGTCCGCGCCGTCGCGGCCGTCCCGATCGGGTTCGTCTCCGACCACATGGAGGTCAAGTTCGACCTCGACGTCGAGGCCGCCGACCGCGCCGCCGAGCTCGGCATGGCGTTCGCGCGGGCCGGCACGCCCGGCTCCGACCCCCGCTTCGCCGCGCTGGCCCGCGAGCTCCTCACCGAACAGCCTCCCACCGAACGGGGAAACGCATGAGCCTGCCCGAGGAACTGCTGGACCTGGCCGTCGCGACCGCCCGCGAGGCCGGCCGGATGCTGGTCGACAAGCGTCCCGCCGGCGGCCCGGACGTCGTGCAGACCAAGTCGAGCCCGACCGACGTCGTCACCCAGATGGACCGCGCCGCCGAGCAGCTCGTCATCGAGCGCATCCGGGAGGCCCGGCCCGATGACGCCTTCCTCGGCGAGGAGGGCGGCACCCGGGCCGGCGGCAGCGGCGTCCGCTGGGTGATCGACCCGATCGACGGTACGGTCAACTACCTGTACGACCTGCCCGACTGGGCCGTCAGCATCGCCGCCGAGGTGGACGGACGCGCCGTCGCCGGGGCGGTCGAGATGCCGCGCCGCGGCGAGACCTACACCGCCGCCCGCGGCGGCGGCGCGCTCCTGCACACCGCCGCCGGCACCCGCGAGCTCCGCGTCAACACCGGCGTCCCGCTGGGCCGCGCGCTCGTCGCGACCGGGTTCGGCTACTCCGCCGAGCGCCGCGCCCGCCAGGCCGGCGTGCTCACCGGCGTGCTGCCGCACGTCCGCGACATCCGCCGCGGCGGCTCCTGCTGCGTCGACCTGTGCTCCCTCGCGGCGGGCCGGGTGGACGCCTACTACGAGCGGGGCGTCCAGGCATGGGACATCGCCGCCGGCGCGCTGATCGTCGAGGAGGCGGGCGGCCGGGTCGCCGGCATGCACGGCACGCCCCCGGGCCCCGAGTTCACCCTCGCGGCCGCCCCGGACGTCTTCGACGCCCTCCACGACCTCCTGTCGCCTCTGAACCCCGCCCAGGACTAGACAGGGCCCAGGACCGGCAGGGCCCGAGACGACGGGGTCGTTCGACTGAGAGAGGCATCGCCGATCGGTGCGCACGACCGGACCCGGAAGGACCGGAGTCGGCCGCCTGCACGGCAGGCGGCCGACATCGCAGCATCGACCACGGGGCACGCCTCGCTCGGCCGCAGGCGCCCGGCGCCGGGAGTCGTGCGAAGCGTGGAGCCGGGCGACCCGAGCGCGCGTACGGAGGTCGAAGGGGTGCGATCACCTGCCGCGGCACGCGAGGATCGTCCGGCGTCGACGGTCTCCAGGGGTCGCCCCCTGGGGGTCGTCCCATCACCGCACCGGGGGCTCCAGGGGGTCGCCCCCCGGGCACACGGCGTCGCCGCCCGGGTACACGATGTCGTGGTTCGCTGCGATCCGGCGCAGTTCGCTGATCTCCTCCCGGCGGATGTCCGCCAGGTAGGCGTCCCCATCTGCGTGGGCGCTCCGCAGCGACGCGTACGCGTCGTCGAGCCGCTGCTGGATAGTGCGCGTCAACTCGCCCATGAGCCTCCTCCCGGATCGTGCCCATCCCTACCCACACGTACGCTTGAAGCAAACCTGTTCGCCTATGCAATTTTCGCGGATTCTTGCGTACGGGACCCGGCGGAGCCTTGAACGCCTGCTTACGGGGGTCTTACGGCTCGCATGGCATATCTGTAACGCGGGGCGGCCGCGCACCTGCACGGGCCCGTCCGACCGGAGGGGGAACGAGTGCGTGTTCTAGTCGTCGAGGACGAGCGGGTGCTCGCCGACGCGATCGCCACCGGCCTGCGCAGGGACGCGCTGGCGGTGGACGTGGCCTACGACGGCGCCGGGGCGCTGGAGCGGACGGGCGTGAACGACTACGACGTGATCGTCCTGGACCGCGACGTCCCGAAGGTCCACGGCGACGACGTGTGCAAGCAGCTCGTCGCCCAGCGGTACCCCGCGCGGATCATCATGCTGACCGCGGCGGGCGAGCTGGAGGACCGCGTGGAGGGCCTGCAGATCGGCGCGGACGACTACCTGGCGAAGCCGTTCGCGTTCGCGGAGCTGATCGCGCGGGTGCGGGCGCTGGGCCGCCGCGCGGCGGCGCCGCTGCCGCCCGTGCTGGAGCGGTCGGGCGTCAGCCTGGACCCGGGCCGCCGCGAGGTGGCGCGGGACGGCCGGCAGATAGATCTGACGCGCAAGGAGTTCGCGGTCCTGGAGGTGCTGCTGAGCGCGGACGGCGCCGTCGTCAGCTCCGAGCAGCTCCTGGAGAAGGCGTGGGACGAGCACATCGACCCGTTCACGAACGTCGTGCGGGTCACGATGATGACGCTCCGCAAGAAGCTCGGCGACCCGCCGGTCATCGAGACGGTGCCGGGCGTGGGATACCGGCTGTGACGGCGGCACCGGAACCCCACGGCGACCCGGCCGAGCAGACCGGGACGGCCGACACGCAGCCGACGTCGGTGTCCGGGGGGCGCCGCACCGGCCCCTGGCGGCGCCCGGGGCCGCAGCAGGTCCCGGCGCCGGGCTCCAAGGGCGTGTGGCGCGCGGAGGGCGACGGGTTCGGCGCCGTGCACGGGCTGCCGAGCCGGATGAGCGTCCGGCTGCGGCTCACGCTGCTGTACGGGCTGCTGTTCTTCATGGCCGGGGCGCTGCTGCTGTTCGTGGTGTCGGTCCTGGTGGCGAACATCCTCGGCAACGTCCGGATCATCGGGCCCGCCATCACGCCGGAGCAGGCGGCGGCGCTGCAGCGCCTGTTCGTCGAGCAGACGATGCAGCAGCTCGTCGGGCGGTCGCTGGTGGCGCTCGCCGGGGTCGGGATCATCACCCTGGTGCTCGGCTGGTTCGTCGCCGACCGGGCGCTCAGCCCGCTGCAGCGGGTCACCGCGACGGCGCGGCGGCTGTCGGAGAGCACCCTGCACGAGCGGATCGCGCTGGAGGGCCCCGAGGACGAGATCAAGGAGCTCGCCGACACCTTCGACGCGATGCTGGAGCGGCTCGGGGAGGCGTTCGACTCCCAGCGCCGGTTCGTCGCGAACGCCTCGCACGAGCTGCGCACGCCCCTCGCGATCAACCGGACGCTGCTGGAGGTCGCGCTCGGCGACCCGGAGGTGTCGGACGACCTGCGCGCCGTCGGGCGGACGCTGCTGGCGACCAACGCGCGGCACGAGCGGCTCATCGAGGGCCTGCTGCTGCTGGCCCGCAGCGAGCGGGAGCTGACCACCCGCGTGCCGGTGGACCTGGCGGAGGTGGCGTCGACCGTCCTGAAGCACTCGGGGCGCCGCGAGCACGACAACGACGTCGCGGTGCACCCGGAGCTGACCTCCGGCACCGCGTCGGGCGACCCGGTCCTGCTGGAACACCTGGTGTCGAACCTGGTGGAGAACGCGATCAAGCACAACGCGGACGGCGGCGAGCTGTGGATCCGCACCGGGCTGCTGGACGGCTACGCGACCGTCCAGGTCGAGAACACCGGCCCGGTGGTGCCCGCGTACGAGGTGGAGCGGCTGTTCGAGCCGTTCCGGCGGCTGAACGCCGACCGCGTCGAGTCGGCGAAGGGCGCGGGCCTCGGCCTGTCGATCGTCCGGTCCGTCGTGCTGGCGCACCGCGGCGCCGTGTACGCCGCGCCCCGGCCCGGCGGCGGGCTGATCGTCACCGTCCGCCTGCCACCGGGCTGACGGGCGCGCGCCCGTCGTGAACGCGGCCCGGCGCGGCCTTCAGGGCGGCGCCACTTCGGGGGCGGGCTACTTCAGGGCGGCGGTCGCGAGCGTCGGGTCGCCGTCGTAGTCCATCTCCAGGTTGACGTACCGCTCGCTCACCAGCGCGGCGGCGCCCTCGTTGATCAGCGGGACGAGCGCCATGTCGTCCAGCGCCAACTTCTCGGCCTGCCTGTACAGGTCGGTGCGCTCCTGCCCGGAGGCGGTGCGGACGGCCTGCCCCATGAGCTCGTCGAACCGGTCGTTCTTCCAGCCGGACAGGTTGTTGTAGTCGTTGTCGCCGGACGCCACGAGCGTCCCGCCCAGCAGCGGCCACAGCATCGTGTAGGGGCTCGCGTAGTCCGGTCCCCAGGCGAACAGGGCCAGCCCGGACGCGTCGTCGGCGACCAGCCCGTCGCGGAACTCGGCGTACTCGGTGAGGGGCGTGCCCTTCAGCTCGATCTTCCAGCCGAGCACCGACTCCAGCCGTTCCTTGATCACCTCGGCTAGCTTCTCCTCGTCCTGCGTCGTCCGGTACGACAGCCGGACGGTCGTGCCCGTCCCGAGGTCCGCGTCCGCGGCGAGCCGCTTGGCCCGCTCGGCGTCCGCCGCGTCGCAGGACGCGCACGTGCCGGGCCGGCCGAACCCGGGCAGCGACTGCGGCACCAGGCCCCGCGCGGGCAGGTCGCCCCCGCCGGTCACCCGGGCGAGCTCGGCGCGGTCGAGCGCGTACGACACCGCGAGCCGGGCCTCCCGCGACTTCATCGGCCCGCGCGCCGTGAGCGGGACCAGCATCCGGACGTACGGGAGCGGGCGCGTGGTGAAGGCCGGGTCGTCGGCGGCGGCGCCGGCGTCGCTCAAGCCGGTCAGGTGGCCCCAGCCGATCTCGTCCGCCTGGAACAGCCCGCGCGACAGCGCCGAGTCGGGGACCAGCCTGACCTCGACGCGGTCCAGCTTGGTCTCGCCGAACGCCCACGCGCCGTTGCGGGCGAGCACGGCCTCCTTGCCCGGGGTGTAGCTCTCCAGCAGGAACGGCCCGTTGCCGATCGGGCGCCGGTTGAACGCCTCGTTGTCGGGCCCGCCGGCGGACGGCGGCAGCGGCGCGAAGACGGGGTCGGCGAGGCGCGCGGGGAAGTCGCAGTTCGGCGAGGTCAGCCGGACGGACAGGCCGTTCGGCGTCACCTTGACCCCGGAGAAGTCGTCCGCGTCGCCGCTCGAGACGGCCTCGAAACCTTCGATGTCGGCCATCAGGTAGGGGCCCGCGCCCTCCTTGGCGACGGCGGCGCGGGCCCATCCGCGGGCGAACGCCTGCCCGTCGACCGGCTGCCCGTCGCTGAACGTCGTCCCGTTCCGCAGCACGATGTGCCACTCCCGGCAGCTCTCCTCCGGCCGGATCTCGGTGGCGAGCATGTTCCGGACGCGGCCGTCGGCGCCGACCGCGGTCAGGCCGGTGTAGAGCTGCTTGCCGAGGAACCGCTCGGTGCCGCTGTAGCTGTGCGAGGGGTCGATCCGGTCGCCGGACCCGAGCGGGGCGGGCGCCGTCATCGCCAGGGTGCCGCCGGTCCGCCCGGTCGGCGGGCCGGTCTCCTCCCCGCCGCCCAGCCGCACCAGGATCGCGGTGCCGGCCAGCACCAGCGCGACGAGCGCGGCGCCGCCCGCGCCCGCGAGCACGCGCGTCCGGGGCCGTCCGCGGCGCCCCCGGGACGGCTCGGTGAACTCCCCGCCCGGCCAGGACGGGCCCGACCGCCCCGGCCACGTGCCGCCGG